>NZ_QHHQ01000018.1 GCF_003258595.1 Acuticoccus sediminis | reverse complement strand
AGCATAGTAGAGCGCGGCTGGAGGTGCCCTCCCGCCGAACGGCCGGTCGTCGCGCACGTAAGCCCAGATGTGGCCGGTGATCGTCTTGCCTTTGGCCAGGATCGGCACCGTGGTGTCGTCGCCGTGAAGGCGCTCGGCGGCCAGTACATGCGCCTCGATCACGGTGTGGAGCGGTGCGAGGGCGGCCGTCGCGGCGCCAACCTGGTCGGCGAGCGTCGAGACCGACAAGTCGATGCCCTCGCGGGCATAGCGCTCGCTCTGCCGGTTCAGCGGCTGGTGCTGGCCGAACTTCTCGAAGAGGATCGCCGCCGGAAGGTTCGGTCCGGCAAAGCCTCGCGGCGTGACGTGGAACGGCGCCGGCGGCTGCGTGATCGTCTCGCACTGACGGCAGGCGAACCGCTCGCGCACCGTCTGGATCACCTTCCACCGGCGGGGGATCACCTCCAGCGTCTCGGTGATGTCTTCACCGAGCTTCGACAGCCGGGTCGAGCCGCAGCACGGGCAGCTCTCCGGCGCGGCAATGACAACGCGCTCGCGCGGCAGATGGTCCGGGAATGGCTTGCGCGCGGGGCGCTTGCGCGTGAACGCGGGGGCCGCCCCTGTCTGCAGCGCCGCGTTCTCGGCGGCGCGCTCGTCCTCGCTGGCCGCCGTCTCGAGGTCCTCGAGCTGCAGTTCCATCTGCTCGAGCAGACGCGCCTTGCGCTCGGAGCGGCTGCCGTAGAGCTCGCGCTTCAGCTTCTCGATCTGGAGCTTCAGATGGGCAACCAGAGCGGCCACGTCCGACTGCGCCGCTTCCGCGGCGAGGCGGCGTGCCCGCTCCGCGCGGATCATCGCGTGAGCGCTGGCAAGGTCGTCGGGGAGCGAATCGGAGGTCGTGTCCACGCCTTCAGCGAATCATGATCCCCGGCATCCGCCAAGGCAAAACGTCACCCGACCGACGTCGGCCGCCAGGTCTCCTGCGGGTGGCGCCAGTCGATCCCTTCCAGCAAGTAGCCGAGCTGCGCCGGCGTGATCGTCACGGCCCCATCGGCGGGCGAAGGCCACAGGAAACGCCCCCGCTCCAGCCGCTTCGTGAACAGGCACGCCCCCTGGCCGTCGTGCCAGATCACCTTCAGAAGATCGCCGCGACGCCCGCGGAAGCAGAACAGATGGCCGCTCAACGGGTCGCGCCGCAGCACCTCCTGGACCAGCAGCGAGAGGCCGGGAAACCCCTTCCGCATGTCCGTGTGCCCGGTCGCCAGCCACACCCTGACGCCGCTCGGAACCGAAATCATCGACGCTCCAGCACCGCGACCACGCGGGCGAGCGCCTCCCCGTCCACGTCGGCGCCGACGACGATCCGCCGGCCGCAGGTAAGAATGATCTCCATCCGCGAGGTCGTCGCCGGGGCTTCAGGCCGCGGCTCTACCGGCTGCGGTTCAGGCTCCGCCGGGACCGGCTCGATGATGGCAGGCACGAACGTCGGCGTCATCGCAGATCGGAGCGGCTCCACCCGGAACGCGCGCCGCCACGTCACCAGCTGCGAGCGCGAGATCGCGTGCCGCCGGGCCGTCGCCGAGACCAGCCGCGGACCCGCCAGGCTCTCCAGCACGATCTTCAGCTTCTCGTCATCGCTCCAGCGACGCCGGCGGCCCCTCTCGACCACCTCCAACCGCTCGAACGCCCTGTGCGTATGCCTGTCCATACGCACAGTTCTCCGCCGCTCCGCTCATCACCCGCAAGGCGGCCTCCGCCGGAGGCTTACCATTTCGCGTCACGCGCGTGCATAGGACGGCTCTATCGAGAGAGTTTCGTGAAGCCGCTTCCAGGTGGCCGTTTCGAAGCGCTCCGGCCAGTCGACACCCCATACACGGGCGAGCCGGCGGGCGCGGGGGAGGTAGGCTGCGGCATAGGCGTGATCTTGTATGGCTCCAATTGGCTGAGTCTCTTTGTGACGAAACTGGCGCTTTTCAAGCTGAACCCAGCGGCTAGGCGTTGGCAACCTGATGTCCGTTTTGTCCGCATAGCGGATAACGGACCGCATACCTCAAAACGAAGTCTATTTTATTTTATCACCAATATCTTCGCATGACCGGAACGCGACAAAATAGTCGTCGCAACGTCCTCTCCATAGCGATGCATCCTTACGTCGGTACGTGAGGAGCCGAGGTGGACGTTCCGCAGGACGATCTCGTCGAGGAAGGACGGCATCAGCGGTTCTCGAAAGCGAAGCTCGTTGTCGGCCTGAACCTGCTCGAGCCCAAGGCCGGCCGCGAGCAATCCGAACACGGCCGAAGCGGCCCACGCCTGCGGCGAACAGGCGACCGGATATGGTGCGGGGCCTCGCCCCGGCCGGCGCATGAAGCCGCAGAACAGCTCGGGAAGACGCCTCAGCTCTTGGTTTTTGGCTGCGTCGAACAACCCCTCAAAGACGCGGATCGCCTCAGCTTTGTAGCCATAGCGGGCAAAGCCGATGGCGATGACGGCATTGTCGTGGGGCCATACCGAGCCGTTGTGGTATGAGATCGGATTATATCGCGCTTCGCCCTGAGCCAGCGTGCGAATACCCCAGCCACTGAACCCATTGCGGTTCATCAGTTCGTCGGTCACGCGGGCAGCCCGCTCCGGCGCCGCGATGCCCGCGAAGAGCGCGTGGCCCGCGTTCGAGGCGCGTACCCGGCATGGCCGCTTGGCGCCGTCGAGAGCGAGAACGTAGGTGCCCAGCTCCTCATCCCAAAACGAGTCCTCGAAACGGGTGCGCAGCGTCTCCGCGGCGGCCGAGAGACCTATCGCCCCGTCGCGTCCGAGACGCCTCGCCATTTGGGCGGCGAGGCGCTTGGCTGCGAAGACGTATCCCTGGACCTCGCATAGAGCGATCGGCCCTTCGGTATCCGCGCCGTCGGCGTGGAAGACGGAGTCGTGGGAGTCCTTCCAGCCCTGATTGGTCAAACTTCCGGAGCTTTCAGGATAGTACTCAACGAAACCGTCACCATCCCGGTCGCCATACTCGTCGATCCAGCGCAGGGCTGCATCGATATTGGGCCAGATGCTGGCGATCGTTTCGAGATCTCCTGTCGCGTCGAGATACATCCCGGCCAGCATGACGAAGAGCGGCGTCACGTCGACACTGCCGTAGTAGCGGCGGAACGGAACCTCGCCGAGATTCGCCATCTCGCCGTGACGCATCTCGTGGAGGATCTTGCCGGGCTGCGCATCCGACTGGGGATCGGCTTCGGTGGCCTGCGTTGCGGCCAATGTGCGCAATACCCCGCGGGCCACCGATGGATCGACCCACAGCATGAACATTGCCGTGAAGATGCCGTCGCGCCCAAAGACAGTGCTGAACCAGGGTATCCCGGCGTAAGGGTAGGGACCGAGATCGCTCGCGGTGATGAGTGTGTAGACGTCGGACGTGGCGCGACACGCAACCTCGTTGAACAGCTCGCTCGAACTCTCCAAGGTGGCAATGTCAGCGGTCCGAGCCCGCCTCGCTCGGCAGCTGTCACGATAGGCACCGAAGAAATCCATCACCTGCGCCGGCTCCCGCTCGTCGCAGGCGACGGTGAGGAAAATGGAGGTCTTCTCGCCCGGCCCGAGCGCGAACTCGAATACCGCCTGATTTGCTCCAAGCGCCTTGGGGACCGGAGCGAAGCCGATCACGCTCCTCCGTTTGACCCCGTCGAGGCCTTGATAGTGAAACGCCACGCGATCCTGCGCCATCACTTCGACCGAGGTGAGACCCCGCCTGACGCGCTTCATCCCGCGCACCTCGAACAGATCTCGAAAGTCGGCATCAAACTGATAGTCCAACGTCAGACGGCGACGACTCGAGGTGAAATTTCTGATGCTCAGTCGTTCGTAGCAAACAGCCTTCCAGAGGAAGGTCATGCGCTCGACAAAGATGGTCTCCGGCGGCAGACGGTCCACGCCCTGCACTTCGGGATTGGTGAGATCGACGGAGAGCGCCGCCTTATCGTCATGGGTTTCCGAGTTGAGCAAGAGCAGCCGATGCCCCTCCAGACGCAGTTCCATGCGGGACAGAAAGCGGGTGTCGCGGAAGAAAAGCCCTTCCGCCGTATTCGGCACGGTGCCTAGATCCCCGTGGCTGTCGAGGACGGCGAAACTTTCACCGTCCTTGAGGCTTTTCAAGGACCGACCGACGAGAGAGGTCTGGGGCTCGACCTCGTAATGGGAAGGATTCGCGACCGTCACGTGCCCGACGGACTGCAACACCATCAGATCTGCACCTGTGACACTCCCGAGAACTGCGGCCAATCATCCGCCAACGCGCCGGGCATGGCGATCGGCAAAGGCCGAGGTGGGATGACGCTCCGCTCCCTCGGCATCGTCGCCGTTGGCGCGTCGAGCACGCGCTCATAGGCGGTGATATAGTCCTGCGCCATCCGAGACGCAGTGAACCGCTCCTCGAACCGCTGGCGGACGGCTTTCCGGTCCAGAAAAAACGCCTTCGTCAACGCCGCCACCGCTGCATCGATCGATTCGACGATATAGCCCGTGACGCCCTCATCGATCACTTCAGGAACGGCTCCGCTTCGCCAGCCAATCGTCGGTGTGCCTTCCCGCATCGCCTCGATCATCACCAGGCCGAAGGGCTCCGGCCAGTCGATCGGAAACAGCAGAGCGAGAGCATTGCCGAGGAGGTCCCGCTTCTCATGGTCACCGATCTCGCCAATAAACTCGATCAGCGGATGATCGAGCTGAGGTTGGATAACATGCTGGAAATACTCCTGATCGGCGGGATCCACCTTCGCCGCGATTTTCAAGGGAATACCGGCCCGCTTCGCAATCTCAATCGCGCGGTCCGGGCGCTTCTCAGGAGCGATGCGGCCGAGGAACGCCAAATAGCTGCGGTCTTGCGTTTCGGCAGGGGGAGGTCCGAACGGGAGCCCGTGCTGGACGGTGGCGAGCCAATTGGCTGCCGGAAGGGGCACGCGTTGGCTCGCCGAGATCGACACCAGCGGCATCGTCCGAAAGGTACGGTAGACGGGATGGAAATCGCTAAGATCGAGGCGTCCGTGCAAAGTCGTAAGGCATCGGTCTGACGCCTTCCTGAACATCGGGAACTGCAGCAGATCCACATGGAAGTGGATGATGTCAAAGTCTGCTGCCTGGCGTCGAACCTCGTCCAACATCACGAGAAGACTCGCGGTGTGGTCGCGTATTCCACCGAGACGCAACCCTTCCGGCACGCTGCGGACCAGTTGGGCGGAGGTCGTCGAATCCCCGCTCGCAAACAGGGTGACTTGATGGCCTTGGCGAACGAGCTCTTCGGTCAGCCAGGAGACAACCCGTTCGGTGCCGCCATAGAGCCTCGGTGGGACGGATTCGGCCAGCGGCGCGACTTGAGCAATTCGCATAGTGTTCCCGGATGCTGCGTCACGCGTCAGTCGAAGGCAGGGTATTGCCTTGAACTCGCCGACTACTCCGTCCACCAGGGCGTTGCAAATGCACAAGAACGGTTAGGTCATATATGGGTATCGGGATAGCGTACGGCCAGCGGCGCATTCGCGCGTCTGGTGTTCGGAGAGCATCGGTCCCGAGCCGATACACACGACTTTCTGGAGAGCGACCGCCGGCGATCGGCTTGTGCGGTGCACTCGTCCTCAGCTCGCGAGATCGCGGGTCAGTGTACGGTCGCATCACGTGCGCGAAGCGGCTGGTTCAGCTATGTGACTGACCTCGCACCTGCACCGCACGCGTTGTAAGCCGGATCAGCATCAGGATGCCGATGATGGCGGAAAGGGCTGATCCGCCGAGGATCCCAAGTTTGACGGCATTCAGCATGGCCGGATCAAAAGCCAAGCCTGCAATAAATAGCGACATGGTGAACCCGATGCCGGTGAGAAAAGCACCTGCGGTCAAGAACGGCCAGGACAAGTGCGGGGCTCGCCTTGCCAGACCAACGTGGACGGCGAGCCAGCTGAAGCTGAGTACCCCCACGGGTTTGCCGAGTACCAGAGCTGCAATGACCGCTACGGAGACGGGTTGCCAAAAATCGGTACTCTCGATCGCAATCCCAGCGTTGGCCAACGCGAAGAGCGGCATGACACCAAATCCAACCCAAGGGTGCAGCATAATTTCAAGGCGTTCCACTGGGGAAAGCGCTTCCGCAACGGCCCGGCCGGCTGCGCGGAGGTCGTGGCGTTCCGCGGTGTCACCGCTCCAATGCTCCCCCCCTGGATAAGAGAGCACGCGGCCGAGGATCATGCGCAGGCGCGCATCGTTCACCCATATGCGCGTTGGTGTCATCAGCCCCAGCACAACACCTGCGATTGTCGCGTGGATGCCAGAGGCGTCGAAACACAACCAGATCGCGCCGCCAACCAGAAAATAAAATGGGACGCTTCTTATCCCGAGCTTGGCAACGCCTGCCAGGAAGGCCAGCGCGGATAACCCGAGGCAAAGAGCGAGCCAATTCAGCGCTTCTCCGTAGCCAATAGCGACGACGAGAATTGCTCCTACATCGTCGAAAATCGCCAGCGACAGCAAAAAAAGGCGCAGCGTCGGCGGTATGCGTTGACCAAAGAGTGCCAGACAACCGATCACAAACGCCGTGTCGGTCGCCATTACTGTTCCCCATCCATGCATCCCCGGCTGATTGGCCATCAACGTCAAGTAGATAGAAACCGGGACGACCATGCCGCCCAAGGCGGCGGCGAAGGGAAGCGCAGCGAGGCGGAAATTTCGCAATTCACCGAGAACAATTTCCCGTTTGAGCTCGAGCGAAATCACGAAGAAAAAGAAGGTCATCAACCCGTCATTTATCCAGTGCCGCAAAGAACGGGTGAAATCCAGTGATCCCAACTTCAGGCCGATCGGGATCTCCCAGAACGAGAGGAAAGGCACGGCCCAGGCCGAATTCGCCAAAATCAGTGCCAGCAGCACGGCGAGGAGCAACAATCCGCCGGCCGCCGCCTCGATTTTAAGAAAACGTGCGAACGGTCGCGTGACCTTATCAGCTATTTCATAGGGGAGATTTGCGCTTTGATCGTCGATCATAACAGTTAGCGATCCAATTTTGGCTTAATGTTAATTGACCACGCGGGCCTTAATCGACGTCTTTTCGACCCCCTCCCATCGTATAAATCGACTTTCCGTCAATCATAATCTTGTTAATCAGGTCGGCAGCGGCCCGATGGGCTGCTCTTCCGGAATCCGGACCAACAGCATTCTCGTGGGTGGCGGCGGCGTCGCGAAGAACCCCGACGATTTCGTGATCTGGCAGTAGCCCGTGATCGTGTAAGGCAAGCAAGAGCGCCTCGCAGATCGAGAGGGCGGCCATTCCGAAGTGGTCTGTCTGATCGGGCATCGCGAGGCTGTCCTTACACTGGCAATCAGAGCGTTGTGATATGTGAGGAAGTCGCTAATCCTCGCACAAGGTCCGGTATGCTGAACTGATCGACAGCAGTTTCTGCGCCCGCATTGTCGGGAGTTCGCCACCTGTTTCGGAGGGGTCGTTGAGCACCGTTCAGAGAAGCCCGCTCACCCGAAAGCTCTCTGCCTTTGTCTCCCTGTCCGAGACGGAGCTCGCCACGCTGGAGCATCTCCATCAGCGTAGTAGAATCTTCGTTGCGGGACGCGATCTGGTTCAACAGGGGCAGTCGAAGCAGGCGGCCTATATTCTGGCAGCGGGCTGGGTCTGCTCCTATAAGATCCAGCGTGACGGATCGCGTCAGATCGTTGACGTTCAGATCCCTGGGGATTTCCTGGGTCTACGGAGTATTCTGCTGCGCACTGCAGATCACAGTTTCGAGCCGATCACCGATATTCAAGCAGTCGAGGTTCTGGCTGCCGACCTTCTGGACGCATTTGCGCAGACCCCTCGATTGGCGATGGCCGTCCTCTGGGCGGCGTCACGGGACGAAGCAATGGTGGTTGAGCACCTCGTTGGCATCGGACGACGTGATGCCGGTGCCCGGATGGCGCATTTCCTTCTCGAACTGGGATACAGGCTGGCCCTGGTGGGGATGGGAACCAAGGCGGGTTACGCTTGTCCTTTGACCCAGCACCATCTGGCCGATGCCTTGGGGCTGAGCGCCGTGCACGTCAACCGCGTCCTGCGTCAGTTGCGAGAAGGCGGACTAGTCACATTTCGGGAGGGGCACGTGACGTTCAACAACTACGATCGCCTGATCACACTGGCGGAGTTCGATCCGGGTTATCTCGATCAGACGGGCCCTCTTTTGAAGTAACCCGTTCTGTGGGAGGGAAAATCGGCTGACAACGGGCACGTCATTCGCCTGAACCACGAGCCCCAGCTAATACGACTTGCGCCACAATCAGAAGAATCATGAGGATCGCTAGGATCAGCGATGGCGAAATCAATGGCGCCTTGGCCACAAATGACCCAGCTAGCGACTTAGCGTGAAGCGTGGAGCGCTCTGGTAGCAGAAGTATCAACTCTTGCGCCACAGCGCCATAATCTCGTCCGAGGGTAGGCACGTCGCGGAACCTTGAAAGGAGCAGTGCCAATCGCTCGCGACCCGCCTCCCGTCCCAACGTGGAGACTTCGGCAGCTTCCTTCCATGGATCCAGACCCAATCTGGCAAACGTTGAGAGAACCGTCACGATATTTCCGTTTCGATCTTCACCGATCGAAGCGTACAAAAAAGGTTCGAACTCACGCCCATCAGGAGAGGCATCAGCGACTTCGCGCATCATTGTCTTCCTATCAATGCCGAGATACTAGGCGCGCCGCAGACAGATTCGGATAAATTTTTATATTTATATAAACTCCCCAATACGTCCGCAGCGTACATGATATTCTCGATTGTCATCGATATATACTTGAGGCGTATCCCGTTGAACTATCCATCCCCCTGCACCTGTTTGGAGACCCCCTCTGAGGAATTCCGTACGGGCGGCTGATGCTCGCCTTGGTAAGGGAGTCCGGCCTGATCCGATCGAGGCGGCATACCCTCGTTCTCGGCCGCCAGTATCGAGCCCTGTAATTGATCGCGGTCCGCCCCGGCTTGACGTTCGGGCCCCTGTACTAGCGCACCGCGACTGGCGCCCGTGTAGTGCAACCGCGACATTTGAACGCGAGCTTTAGTATCCGTCGCTTTGATGTTCATCTTCATGTCCTCCTCGTATGCCGGGTCGATAGCAATCCTCACTGGATCTAAGTGCCAGCTTCAGTAGAGCCACGGCCGCAAGGGCCTGCTCCTTTTGGCGATAATCGCCGCGGAAGGCGCCATCGACCTTCACCTCCCAGATCCCGCTCCTCTCTCGAAGCTGAACCCGCTCCAGTTGAGTGGCTTGCTGTGCAGAACTTGCTGGGAGTGGTTGCTTTGGTGCGGATCTCTTCAACGCTGCCGCGCCGCCATTTTCCGGGGCTCGCGCGTGCTTTTCGCCGAGAAGCATTACAGCGCGAATGAACTCTTCGGCATAATCGTCAGTATCCTGGTAGTCGTGTTCGTGTCGCACCATGCTCATCGGCTCCACGAAACGCTTGCTCAGATGTTCGACGAAACGCGGTTCCGTGCGGGACATGTAGGCGATGAGCGCCTGAAGGACCCTCTCGTGGGCCAGTACACGCCGCTCGAGAGTGGTTGTCTCGGAAGGTTCTGCATGTGTCATGGCTTTGTTTCGCCTCTCATACGTAGAATGGGTGACCAATGTGGACGCGCAAGGAACGAGCGCCGTTGAGGCACGGATTGCACGTGTCTCCGGTTCGGGGGCTCAGCTCCTGGCACCGTCGCCGCGCCGGTCGATCGCCGCTGCTGGTAGGTTGACGCCGCCCGGATCCGTCGCCAATTCTCCGCGACCGTCCCCGCGGGGTGCCGCTGGCCAGCTAGGTGAGTTCTGCGGCTGCGGAGGTGCGACGCAGTTTCGACAATTCGCTATTTACGTCAGGATCGGGCGAGGTGTGCTGACGTATGTTAGCTCCATTCAGCGGAAAATCACTCGATATCTCAAAAACGAAGGAGGCTGTTGAAGAAGTCCGTCGAGACAAGCTCGTGGCCGATCGCCCTTTCCTCGATCTTCCGCCGTCGATTGTTGCCGCCCGGAGGATCACGTCTCGCAGGACCCGCCGGGCGGTTTACGCGGCGGCCGTCCGGGTCCCTGGACCATCCGCGGGGAGGAGCTTCGTCATTCGTTTCAAATTCTGCGCCGTTCGGCGAGGACGAACTGCTCGTCGGCGCCGCGCAGACCGCGTAGCCGGAGGCGGTGGAGGCCGTCGTTATGCTTTACGCAGGCGAACAGCCGCTCGACGCGTTTGCGCAACCGCAGCGAGCGCTCGAACGCCTCGGTGGCTTGGCGGGCCTGAACCGTCACCCGAACGTCCTGATGGAGCGATCGGCTGATCGCTCGCGTCGAGCTCGTCGTACAGCGCGTCTTGATCGGGCATCCCTTGCAGTCGCTGGCGCGGCTTCGGTAGGCGGTCGTGCCGCTGCGTCTGGCCTCTCCGCTGGCGTCGCCGACACGCCGCAGCGGCTTGCCTTGAGGGCATAGGTAGCGGTCGCCCTCTTTGTCGTAGCCGAAGTCGGCATGGGTCATCCGTCCCTCCGTCTGATGCGTGCGATCGATGACGGGAACGTGCGCCTCGATCCCGCGCTCTTCGATCCACGCCAGGAACGGGCCCGACCCGTAGGCCTTGTCCGCGGTGAGAACCTGCGGGACCGCGTCGTGCCGGACCCGCAGTCGTTCGATCATCCGGCGTGCGGCTTCGGGCTCGTCGGCAAAACGCTCGGGCGCCGCCTGGACGCCCAGCACTACACCCGATTCGGTGTCGATGAGCGCGTTCATGCCGTAGGCGAACCGCGCCTTGCCGTGCTTGCGGCTCAGCGCTGCCGCCGGGTCGGTCAGCGAGACGCGCTTGGCCGCCGAACGGCGGACGCCCTCCAGATCCGGGCAGGCCTGGTCGAGATCGGATAGGTATTCGCGCACGGCGCGCGAGGCCTGATCTGCGCTGGGAAGATCGGTGACGGACGCGACACAGCGATCCGGCGCCGCCGACGCGCGCATGTGGCTGCCGTCGACCGCCACATGCGTGGTGCTTGCAGTGCCCGCCGCCAGGCACTGTTCGACAGACATCTCGAACACGGTCCGCATCAGACCGCTCTCGCGGAAGCGCCCGTGGCGGTTCTTCGTGAAGGTCGAATGGTCGGGGACCTTGCCGGCCAGATCCAGCCTGCAGAACCAGCGATATGCGAGGTTGAGGTCGACCTCCTCGCACAGTCGCCGCTCGGAGCGAATGCCGAACAGATAACCGATGAGCAGCATCCGAACCATCAGCTCCGGGTCGATCGACGGCCGCCCGGTGGCGCTGTAGTGCGCGGCCATGTGACGACGCACGAAACTCAGATCGAGAACCGCATCGACCCGTCGCAGGAGGTGACCGGCCGGAACACGGTCCTCCAGATTGAACTCGTAGAAGAGCGACGCGTGCTCGATCTGCCGGCCCATCATCGCGCTGCTCCGCTTTCGCGCTACCCGCAGAGCATCGATTCAGATCGGCGGTTTCCCGACCATCAACGACCGGCGTTTTTCAACAGCCTCGAAGGATTTTCAGGCCATCGCGAATGAACATCCCTTCTCCGGGGTCAAGCGCGCAATGCTTCTTGAAAGCGTCTCGTGAAAGGGGACTCTCAACATGCCGTTTTCGCGGGGGCGTGCAACGTCCTACCCGGGAGCCTTAACCTTCTCGATCAGTACTGCCGCCGTCGCCGGGATTTGCTGGCACAACGGCTGGTTCGAGCGTGCCCAGAGCGCGCGCAGCAGGCTATCCGGCACGTATTCGTCGAATTTGGCGGTTTTCAAATTTCCAACGAACTCCGACAGGTCGTCGGCATTCGGGGGGGGGGCAGCCGCCATCTGCCCAAGAATTGCTGCCGCCTCCACAGGCGAGGTGTCCGCAATGGTCACTCCGAAGTCATGCACCTCGCACTCCAGGCCCGCCGATGTCAGCGCCACCGCGAAGGTCGACGAGAAGGCAGCCCCTCGCCAAAGGAGCACATGGGTGTCCGAGGCGGCGGGGACGATGCGTTTCGTTTCCAGGGATAGTTCCCGGAACGCGGCCCGGCCTTCTCTCAAG
Source organism: Acuticoccus sediminis (assembly GCF_003258595.1). NCBI lineage: Bacteria > Pseudomonadati > Pseudomonadota > Alphaproteobacteria > Hyphomicrobiales > Amorphaceae > Acuticoccus > Acuticoccus sediminis. The sequence goes on along the minus strand of NZ_QHHQ01000018.1, from coordinate 13,580 downwards.
AACTCGGCCGCCACTTGGTCGAGATAAGCTGGTGCGTCCGACGCCATCCACACAGTACGCATTTCGGTCGCCAGGCGGTCATGGATCCCTTCAACAGAGAGACGATCGAATTTCGGCAGGCGTCCTGAGGGATGGGGGGCGACGTCGAGAACGTGCGCTGCATCGTCGACGCTCTCGACGCGCCACCGGCGGCCGGCAAAGCCGAGCAGGCTGCCGATACTGACCACATTCGAAAGGGGGATGGTTCCCAACGGCCGTCCACTCGCGACGAGGCGCCATTCCTGATCGCTGTCGAAGATCGCGTAGAAGTCCCGGCCGCTCGTCAGTCGCTCCCCCATTTCCCCCAGCATGATCGTTCCGTCAGGGGCTTGCTCGATCAAGCGGACCTGAGGCGACGCCATGCCACGCAACAGGACGCCGAAATCCTTGGCTGTGATGGCCGATAGCGGACCGCTCCCGCACAGCGTGGCGTAGATGCGGTCGGCGCGCTCGCCACCCCGCTCGACGATGATCGAAAGCGTCTGATGAAGTGCGACCGTTGCAAGGGCGGGCGACGTACCCGGTGGCTCCACGAACTTTGCGACGAGCAGTCGAACGGCAGCGACGGCGCGCACCACCTCCGGCCGGATCCGGTCGAGCGGATCTGCATCCGCCGGAATATGGCGATCTCGCACGTAGTTGCGCAGGATCGCCGGTACGCCCTTTCGCCGGCCGCTGCGGCCGAGTCGCTGCCGCAGAGACGACAAGGATCGTGGCGCCCCAATCTGCGCCACCGATTTCACCGAGCCGATGTCGATGCCGAGCTCCAGCGTGGTGGTGGCGACGGCTGTAGTCGGCAGATCGGCCTTCTTCAGACGCAGCTCGAGTTCGTGTCTGAGGTCTTTTGACAGGCTCCCGTGGTGGGGGAAGAACTCGTTGGGAACGCCGGCTGTTTCGCTGCGCCGCCTCAACCGATCTGCGAGCGCCTCGACGCGCCTGCGCGAGCCGGCAAAGACAAGATTGTTCTCACCCCTCAGCGTTTCGAAGACATGATCGGCGATATCGTCAAGAGCAAGGCGTGGCCCCTCGTCCTCCTCCAGTCCGTCGATATCGTCGACGTCGGGCGGATCGAGGTAGGCGCGCACCTGAATCTTGATTTCCGCCCGGTCGCCGGCTGCCTCGATGACGCTGACGGTCTGGGGCGCTTCCGGATGGAGCCAGGCCGCCGCGATCTGAAGATCGCCGATCGTGGCCGACAGCCCGATGCGTCTCGCCCGACGTGCGGAAATCCGGTCGAGGCGGCGCAGGAGGGACGCGAGGTGGAGCCCACGCGGCCCCTGGAGAAAGGCGTGAAGCTCGTCGATCACCACGAAATCGACGGCTGCGAAGAGGCGATGGGCGTCTCTCGGCCGCCGGATGAGCATGGCCTCGATCGATTCAGGGGTAATGAGAGCGATGCCGGACGGGGCTTTGAGGATCCGGGTCTTGCCCGACTGGGGGGCATCGCCGTGCCACCGAACAACCTCGATCCCCAGCCGCTCGCACAGCGGTTCGAGGCGGCGGAACTGATCGTTGATCAAGGCCTTCAGCGGGCTGACGTAGAGTGCGGCAATGCCGGGCTCCTTCCGCTCCGCCACCTCGGTCAAGATCGGAAGGAATGCGGCCTCCGTCTTGCCGGCGGCCGTGGCGGCAGCAATGAGAGCGTCATCCTTTTCGCTCAGGATCGTCGTGATCGCGCGCGACTGGACCTCGCGAAGCTCGTCCCACTTCTGCTCCCAGATCCACCGCCGGATCTCCGGATGGAGTCTGTCGAAAGCCGACACCTCAGATGCGCAGAGTGGCGAGATCCTCATCTCCGCCGCCATCATCACCGGATCCGTCGCTTGCCTCGACATCAGGGGCAAGGTTCACCTCGTCGACCAGGGAGCGCCAGTCGGTGCCGGGGTTCTGCTCGAGCACGGCGAGAAGCTGCACGAAGGACTTGATCGTGTTGCGAGGCGTCCTGAAATAGGCCTCCCCGATGCGCTGGTTGCAGTGCGCCATGAACGCCGGCAACGCCTCGTCGGGGACGAGGTGGCGGTCGGGGTCGCCCTCGGCGAACACGTTCCGGAGATTGGCGAGGAGGATCATCAGGTCCTCTGGCGTCAGGCTCTGCAGGCGCAGGACCGGCCCGGACATATCGATCAGTCCGTTTCCGGCAAACGCATTTTCCGACAGGCGAGATTGTAGCGCCTGGTAGCTGTAGAGCCCACGCCGGGTGTCCATCAGGAATTCGGGCGTCCCGCCGAACAGGAAGCCGATGCCGGAGACGTTCCCCTGAAGGACGTCGTTCAGGACACGCAGAATCTGCTCGAAGTTCTGGTTTCGCGCCTGAGCGCTCTGGAGTTTGTAGAGGTTGACCATCTCGTCAAACACGACGAGGAGGCCAGCATAACCGGCGAGGCGGACGAATTCGGACAGCAGCTTCAGGCCATCATAGACGTTGCCGTCGTCGATGATGGTGCGCACGCCCAACGCCTGGCGTGCCTCGGTCTTCGTGGTGTACTCGCCGCGAACCCAGCGCAACGCGGCTGCTTTGAGCACCTCGTCCCCGTCCTCGCTGCCCCTCCAGTAGGCCTTGAGGACGGCAGCGAAATCATAGCCTCCGACATGGTCCTGAAGGCGAGCGAGGCGTTCCTCGATGACGTTTTCGACCAGGACCCCGCGCGCCTCGCCATCCCGAACGCACTCCGTCACGAAACGCTCGACGACACTCGCCAGAGCCCCGCCGTCAGCCTTCGTGCGAGTCGCCATGTTCCGGACAGCTTCGGCATAGAGCGCACGGGCCTGACCGCCCGTCGCATGAAGGCGGCGATCCGGCGCGAGATCGGCATGGATCGTCACGCATCTCCGTTCGAGCGCGATGAGACGCACGAGGTTAAGGAAGAAGGTCTTGCCGGCGCCATACTCTCCGATCACGAAGCGAAGCGCGGAGCTGCCACCAGCGATCCGATCGATGTCGCGAACGAGGGCGGTGATTTCCGCGTTCCGGCCCACTTGGATATGCTGGAGTCCGGTTCGCGGCACCACACCGGCCGCCAATGCCTGGAGGATGGTGTCGCGGTCTCGCGTCCTGATCTTGCTCTTCGTCACGTCGCGGCCTCCAGTTTCTTCAGTTCCGGCAACAGATGCTCGACGACAACGACGTCACCGTCCTCCTCTAGGACTGGCTCGTCGAACGTCTCGAAGCCCCACTCGTTGATGGTCTCGATCGCGCCGTCGGGCAGCAGGCGCAAGCGCTGGGTCATCTCTTCGAACCGCTCCCTCTCGAGCCGCCCCACGGCGATGAGGCTGGCGAGAAGTTCTCCGTGCTCCACATCGAGGCCGGCGAAAAGCCGTTTGCCCCCCTCCACTGCCGGCGCCTGAGCCACAGTCGGTACGAGATCCTCGTCCTCCACGAAGATGTCCGCCAGCAGGGAGGAGACTTCCGAGGTCTCCTTCCGGAGACGCGCAAGGCGGGCGTGGTCGAGCGCGATACCCATTTCCGGCACAGGCGCAGGGGGGATGGCCTCCCCCGAGGAGCGCTCTTCGGGAATGACACTGACAGGCTCGTCCACCACGACCTGCCCCCGATGCAGCGAGGCATAAACGTCCGCTTCCGGTAGGCCGAGCGCTTTGTGGAGCTTCTCGAGGAAACGGATCTCAGACGGATCGACATGGCCGTCTGCGAGGACGGCGGACAGCGCGGCTTCGGTCACACGGCGCGCCTCCTCCTTCGGAAGCCCGGCGAGGCGCTTCATGACGGCCTGCTGCCGTGGCGCGTCCTTCAAGAGAAGGATCGCGTGTGCCGACAGCCGGATGCGTTCGGCTTCGGCAAGACCATCAAAGCTCCAAATTTCATCGCGGACACTCCGGAATTCCGCTTCGTGGATATCGCCGTCCGCTGCCGCAGCGAGCACGCTGACGTCCACCATGGTTCTCGCAGCGTTGTATTGAGGCCTCTCGGCGTCCACCGGACCGCCATGTGGTGCCTTAAACAGCACGGTCTGCCCGTTGGGCGTCAGCGTCACCGGACCGTACCGCCGGTCTGGCTCGAAACCCATGTCGAGCTTGTCGAGGCACTGGCCGATCTGGCCGGCCGCCGCCGCTGTGATCTTCCCTGACGACGACAGAGGGATTTGCAGCAATTCGATCAATCGCTCGATCGGAAGGCTGACGATCGACTGCCCGCCGAAGATTTCTTCGAGTTCAGAGCGGATCCTCGCTGCAGCGGCGGCCGCGTCGCTACCCAGAATTTCTTTGGGCAGAAGGGCGATGGCCTCAGCGCTCGCTTTTGCGTCGGGCCTGCGCCCCAAAAATCTGCTGTAGGCGTCGAGCTCGTCGGAGCACGCGTTCACCAGGTCCCGTAGTCCTTCGATCGGGGCAGACACTGCAGCAATATCTGGAACGGTGCCGCCTTCGACCGGGAGCTCCACACTGAACGTGTTGCTCGCCGCACGATATTCGAACTTCAGCTTCGTCTTTGGAGGATTGACCTTCAGGCCCTTCGGATGGCGTTCCGCGAAGCGCACCTGCCAAAGTTCACGAAACTCCTCGAAACAGCGCGTCGCCGGCGTCCGCAGTCGTGTGTCGGGCAGCGAAAGGATCCACAGGAGCGCGTCTTCCGCCGCGAGCGGTCGCTTTTCCGCGAGCTGGCGTCCGAGATGGAGGCGGACAGGGTAGCTCATCTCGTAGCCGCCGCGCATGTCCGGCGACAGTTCGGGGACGCTTCCGGTGCGACCCATCGCGATGTTGGCCGCCGCTAGGAACCGGTGCGCATAGCCATGGAACGATCCGTTCGTTCCGTAGATACCGAGGAGGCGTTCCACTTCGGCCGTGATCACTGGCCCTTCCACCAGCGCCTTGTCGACGAGCAGCCGGCGCTCCAGACCGTAGAAGTAGAGGAATACGTAGCCAATCCCAATGTCGGGATCGCGGCGCCGCTGCGCATGCCATTCGAGATACGTTCGGCGCGCCGCGGGCTCGATTTCCGAATAGGATGGCCAATAGGGCATGGAGTTTCCCGCCTTGTCCGAACTCCCCGCTGAGATTGGAAGACCTGGATCGATCAGACAGTTTTTGGTTCCCCCATAATATTGGGCCCGCAGAATGCTTCCGACATAGACCATGCCCGGTATAGAATAGCCGTGTATGGAAACGAATTCGCCGAAGCCGATCCACTCTGCCGGCTCCTGCCTTTGTAATCGCCGCCGCATATCGTCGGGGCGTTCCTGCTGATCAGTTCTTCGCTGCGTGCCGCGGGATAGGGGTATCGTCGGAGGCGTAACGGGTCGCGCTGTCCCGATCCGGTCGGCTGACTTTGCTATGTGCTTCCGCCCCTCTTCGCCGCCAAATTCTTGCCGGTCGATCCCTCGGGGCTCGACGCGCGTAGTCGGCGGAGAGCGTGGGGCTATGGGTCCCTTGCGGGGCGATTTCTCGCCGTTTCTGGATCTGCGAGTGACCGCATACCAAACGACCGCAACGATCACTCCGATAACGAGCCACTCCACTCTATGCCTCCGCCGAACGTCTAACCGGCTAACAGAGCAGCATGCGGTGCTGTCGAAGGGAAGTTTGTGGCGGTCGCAAAATCACTTCCGGCCTCGCCCGCACGGTGGAACTTGGAAGGTCATCACCTCTTTGGCCGTCGGCAAACAAACGGACGGTTCCTTGCCAATCGAGCTGGTCCGCGTCGCGAAGGCCGTTTGGCCCGCACGAGCGGCAAAATACCCGGTCAGGAAATCAACGTTAAGAATTTTGCGGTCTGGATGAGTTGTCTTTCTTTCTCAGGAGTCACCCATGAAGATCGGCTACGCCCGGGTGTCCACCATCGAGCAGAACCTCGATCTGCAGCGCGACGCCCTCCAGAAGGCAGGGTGCGAAAAGATCCTCGTCGACAAGGCGAGCGGAACGGTGGCAGCGAGGCCGGGACTCGAGAAGGCGAAGGAGCTGCTGCGCGCGGGCGACACGCTGGTGGTGTGGCGGCTCGACCGGCTCGGCCGCTCGCTGCAAGACCTCATCACCTGGGCGCTCTATCTCGAAGAGCAGGGGGTCGCGCTGGAGAGCTTGGCCGAGCGGATCGATACCGCGACCTCGACGGGAAAGCTCACCTTCCACCTCTTCGGCGCGCTCGCCGAGTTCGAGCGCAACCTCATCCGCGAGCGGACCCAGGCGGGCCTCGCCGCTGCCCGCGCACGCGGCCGCCTCGGAGGCCGCCCGAAGGCCCTCGATGGCGACAAGCAGGCACTGGCGGTGCAGCTCTACCGGGAGAAGAAGCTCACGGTCACCAAGATCTGCACGATGATGGGGATCTCGAAGCCGACACTCTACGCCTATGTTCGGTCAGCCGGCGGTGGGTAACGGCCGGTCATTCGCCCGGCGCTCTATGCCACGGTCAGGGTTGGGATCTGTGAGGTGTCGACTTCGCGCATCGCATGCCAGGCGTCGTAGGTGGCCTGCATTCGCAGCCAGGGTCCGGGGCCATCTCCGAACAGCTTGCCGAGGCGGGCCGCCGTGTTGGCCGTGACCGGCTTGCGCTCGGCGATAAGGTCATAGAGATGCTGCCGCGAGATGCCGAGGAGCTGCGCGATCTCCACCTTGCTCCTGCCGACCGCAGGCATCAGGTCTTCTCGCAACAGCGCACCGGGATGGGTCGGGCAGCGATCCGGATTACGAACGGCGGCGAACTCGGTCATCAGGCCCCTCCTCAATGGTATTGCTCAAAATCGACGCGGCAGGCATCGCCGTCCTCGAACTCGAAGGTGATGCACCACGGGCCGTTGACGTGGATCGTGAAGCGGACCGGATCGAACCCTCGAAGGGCGTGGAAGTCAAAACCGGGGAGGTTCATCTCCTCGGCGCTGGCCGCGACATCGAGCCGGTCCAGGCGCCGGAGGATCCTCGCGTGCATCCGCTTGTCGATCCTGCCTGTGCTGCCCTTGCTCCAGAGATCGGCCAGCGGCTTGGATTTGAACGATCTGATCGGCACCGGACTATGTAAGCAATCCACTGACATGTGTCAACGAATTGCTGACACGCTAACCGGCACGCCGGCTTTGGCGAGCCGGTGTCGGCGGAAGGGCGTCAACCTCATTAAGAAAGGGAAGCCGTCCCCGTGATCGGACAGTACGGACGTCATCGCCCCGCCCGACGACAGGCCCGTCACGAAGACGCGGCGGGGATCGCAGTGGCAATGCGCCCCGACGGCCCTGATCATGGCGACGATCGACACCGGCTCGCCGAGGTTCCGGCGGCTGTCGCCGCGCCGGACCCAGTTGAAGCCGAGAAACGCGTTGTTCTGCCGCCGCTGCTGCGGGAAGAGAAGGGCGAAGCCATGCCGGTCGGCAAGGGTCCGACCAGCCGGTCCCATCGTCGTACTCGGCCGCGGACTAAAGGCTGCCGTGGAGGACGACGATGAGAGGGCGCGCGCGGGAAGCTCCTCCGGGACATAAACCCTCGCCCGCAGCCGGCCGGGATTGGGCGCGACGCGGGCAAAATCCCAAAGGCAATCCTCGGCTTCCGTCCTCGTCGCGCCTGCTCCTTCGCAGAGTCGTGCAGCACTCGCAGGCTCTCCTAGCGGCTCATCGGCATGGCACCCACTCTCGGGCGGGTGCGCCTAGCTGTCCTAAACACGGCGGTCCCCGCCGAATCAGGCGGGGCCGGCAACCCCTCGGGCGGTGGCGACCTGTGCGGTGGCGTGTCGGCGGGGTCAGCCGCCGCCGAAGACGCGGTCCGACAGCGAGCCGCGCACACCGCCCGATGGCGGTAGAAGTTCGAGCCTGTCCTCCGTCGCGACCCGCTCATACGGCTCGGCCTCACTGCGGATGGAGTACTGAAAGAGGCCACCGACGGGCGGCAGCGTGCGGGTGATCCTGAAATCCTCCGGCGAATGCGGCGGCCGATCCATCCTGTTGCGGAAGCGGACAGACTGACCGACCGCGTAGATGTGGCTCGGTGCCTCGGCGTGATGGGTCTTCAAGTGGCAGATCCTTTCGGATTGAGTGGCGTTGGTCGCCCGGACAGCCAGGGCCGCGGGGGGAGACGGATCGAGCCGCCCCGGCGTCCCGCCCCGAGGGCTTACGACAGTCGTGCGGTGGAGAACGGGACGAGGCGTCGGCGGTCCTCGTCCCAGAGCGACAGGCGGACACTTCTGAGGCTGTCCGCGATCGTCAGTCGGTTCATCGCGTCGAGTTCGGGATGATCGCGAAGCACCTCAGGGAGCCGGTAATGGGGAATGCGGCTCGAGAGATGGTGGACATGGTGGATACCGATGTTCGCCGTCAGCCAGCGCAGGACCCCCGGCAGATGGTAGTGGGAGCTCCCCTCGAGCGCCGCCACCGGTCGGCGCCAGCTCGGCGGGGCATCCCAGTACGTGTGCTCGAACTGGTGCTGGACGTAGAAGAGCCAGACCCCGGCCGCAGCGCCGAGGAAGGCGATCGGGCCGTGGATCGCAAGAAACGGACCGACCCCGACGATCCAGATCAGGACGGCCGTCACGCCGGCGATGGCGGCGTTGGTCCCCATCGTGCTCGTCCAGTGCATTGCCCCGCTCTGCATGAAGCCGATCGGGAGGCGATGATGGAGAACGAACACGAACAGCGGGCCGATGCCGAACAGGATCGCCGGATGGCGGTAGAGCCGGTAGCGCAGCCTTCCGAACCGGCCGAGCGCGCGATACTCGCGCACCGTGAGCGTCGCGACGTCGCCGATGCCGCGGCGCTCGAGATTGCCGGATCCGGCATGGTGCAACGCGTGTGTGCGGCGCCAGTGATCGTAGGGCGTCAGCGTGATGACCCCGAGAACACGCCCGAGCCAATCGTTCGCCCACTGGCGACGAAATACCGAGCTGTGCCCGCAGTCGTGCTGGATGAGGAACAGGCGGACGAGGAACCCGGCGGCCGGAACCGCCAGCAACAGGACGAGCCAGTAGCCGACGTGGACGAGCGCGGCCCACATCGCGATCCAGATCGCGACGAAGGGGAGGACCGAGGCGCCCACCTCGAACAGGCTTCGGCCCGTCCTCGGCTGCCCGTAGACCTTCAACGCGCGGCCGATCTCATCGGGATGGATCGCGCCACGCGGGAGTGCGTCCACCGGCGCAGGGCAGCTGCTCCGAGTGCTCGGAGGGCATTCGGTACTCAACGGGAACTCACTCTGTTCAAGGCTTGGAAAGGCAAGGGCGAGATGCGCACGCCGGAAGGTAATTTCTTCCGGCGAAAGGACCGTCAGACCGCGAACAGAGACCGCCCGAAAGCGCCTCGTCGGTGGCCTTCCGCCGAACGGGAGGCATCCTGCCGATTGACGCGTCCGAGCGCGCGCAGCGACGTAAGATTGAAGCGCTTCTCGTTGACCGCCATAACGACCTCATCGGCACGAAGATGCGAGAAGTTTTCGATGGCGAAATAGATCGCCTGCTCGGCGGTCGCGAAGCGGTGATAGCCGAGGCTTCCACGTTTGGAACCGGCGTGGCGGGACACGAAGATCTCCGCCGGGGCAGCGAAATCGGCATCGTACATCATCTGGATGGGATCGCTGATGCTGCCGTTGCTCATGATTTGTTCTTTCGGCCATCGAGCTTCGCAACGCTGGGACTCGCCGCCATGGTGTCGCGCAGATACTTGGGTCCGGCGGTCTTTTTCGCCTTCTTCGCGCTCGGGTCCGCCGACTTGAGTTTCTTGTCCGGTCTTCTCTCGCCGTTGCTCAAGGGAATCCTTTCTGGGGACGCGTCACATGCGCTGACGGTCCGCCTGCTCGGGGCGGCCACCGGTCTGAACAACCCGGGAGCGTCGCAAGCCTGGGAAGACTATTATTATATGGGATACGACCAAGACTTGGACAAGACGACCGTTATGGCAAAAGATTCAACTGGGCACCCGGCATTAACATTGAGAAAATGTTCGAAGAACATACAAATATCTCTTGTGCCATCAGAAATGGAGCGCGCACATTAAGGTCCTTAGAGCACTTTCGGCTCAGTCGTACTCATAGCCGCAGTGGCGGATGTAGCGGCGACATTCGTCGGGATCGAAGCGGGCGAGGAGTGCGCCAATCGTATCCCACAGTTCGTCGCGGGTTCGTGCGGCCGCCTTTCGCAGGAGCGCCTTCAGCTTGGCGAAGGCCATCTCGATCGGGTTGAGGTCGGGGCTGTAGGGCGGCAGGTAGAGGATGCTGGCGCCGGCCGCGGCGATCGCCTCGCGCACCCCGGCGACCTTGTGCGCCGCGAGGTTGTCCATCACCACGACGTCGCCCGGCGAGAGTGCTGGCGCGAGGAACTGCTCGGCATAGGCGAGGAAGGTCCGCCCGTTCATCGGCCCGGTCAGCACGAGCGGCGCGACGATCCCAGACGCCCGGAGGCCAGCGACGAACGTCGTCGTGTGCCAGTGTCCGTGCGGGGTGTGGTCGACGAGCCGCTCGGACTTCGGGGCCCAGCCCGTGCGGCGGACCATGTTGGTTGAGGCTCCGGTCTCGTCGAGAAAGACGAAGCGGTCCGGATCCATGAAACCCTGGAAACCGCGCCAGCGCCGGCGCGCCTTCGCGACGTCGGGGCGGTTCTGCTCTGCCGCCTTCAGCGACTTTTTTTGTGCCTGAGCCCGAGCCGTTGCAGCATCGACCAGACCGCCCACAGCGACACCGCCGGGCCGCCGCGCGCGATGATGGCCGCCCTCAGCTCGACGAGCGTGATGCTCCCGTTTGCCGCCACCAGCTCCCGGATCGTTGCCTCGTGAGCGGCCAGCAGCGGCTTGCGATACCCGCCGATCCGGGCCGGCTCGACGCTGCCGGTCGCCCGCACTCGCTGCATCAGCTTGACGACGGTCGACGGGCTCACATCGAAGCGGGCCGCCACCTGGCGAGCCGAGCCGCCGGCATCGACGGCTCTTGCGAGACGAACCCTCAAATCATGGGACAGCGGCGCCATCGTGCGAACTCCCGAACGCGATCACGACCATCTCAGAATCTGATTTGCCCGATTCTCCGCAAGCCGAAAGTGCTCTAGTTATCATTTTCGTCAGCTGTTTCCTTTGCTGCCACAGTGCGACTTTGCTCTCACTGCGGCATGTCGCGCGCAGCGAAATCAAAGGCATAATCACGATGGCCAAGGGCACCGTGAAGTTTGTTTAACTTCTCAGAAGGGCTTCGGCTTCATCCAGCATGAGGGCGGATAGCATGACAGCTTTCTTCACATCTACGCCGTCGAGCGAGCCGGCCTGACGAGCGTCGGCGAAGGGCAGAAGGTCACCTTTGACCTCGAGCGCGGACGCGAGTCCGCGTCGAACCTGCAGCTCGCGGACTGACGATCTCCGTACGGGGCGGTTGAGGGCTCCCCGTCCCGACCGGCGCCACGAGAACGGCAGGCCGCCAGAGAGCGGCAAGGTCAGTCATCGCGCCGGACTACGCTAACCGAGACATCCATCTCGAGGAAGCGCGCACCTGCGGCCCGCCAGGTCCCGCTGACCGGCGCGGCCTGTGAGGGCGACCGCGTCGTCGCGACCCGCACGAGATTGCGGCTCGCGGCGATGCGGTTCGTCGGGTCGAATTCCACCCAGCCGACACCCGGGATGAAGACGTCCGCCCACGCATGGGTCGAGCCGCCACCGCGGATCGTTCCAGCATCGACGTCGCCCGCCGAAACGTCACTGGCTGGATCGTAAAGGTAGCCGGTGACGAATCTCGCGGCAAATCCGAGCGTTCGCGCCGCCTCCATGAAGAGGAGCGCGAAGTCGCGGCATGTCCCCTCGCCGCTGCGGATCGTCGTCGCGGGAGACTGCGTGCCGTAAGCCTCCCGCCGACGATAGCGAAAGCCATCGTGGATCTCGCTCGAAAGCGCGTCCAGCACCTCGACGCTGATGGTCGGAAGACGTGGAAGCCGCGACGCGATCCACGCCTCAACGTCACTCCGCTCGCCGGGCCACAGCAGCAGGAGAAGCGGCCCAAGATCGGTCGCATCGTCGGGGTCGTACTGGAACGGATAGGCTGCCGAACTGTTAGACAGGACCGGAAGAGGATCGTCGAGGCCGTAGCGCCGCAGGTCGAGCTCGCTCACGATGACGAGCTCCGCCGCATCCTCCTCGAAGCTGAGCCATCCGACCGAATTGCCGAACGTGTCGAAGGTCCAGTCGAGCCGCGCCGTTGGCGAGACGGCCAGCCCCGTGCGCAGGATCCGCATATCGTGCGCATCGCGCGGCCGGAGCATCAGGTGATGCACGCCGAAGCAGACGGGCCGATCGTAGAGATACCGGGTCATATGGACGATGCGCAGAGTCGTCATCCGGCTCACCCTGGTGCGCCCCGTGATGTCACGGGCGCATCGACTGAAGTTTACGGGGAAGTCATGTCATCCGTTGCTGGCGCGCCCCGGGCGCCGCACCGACCACGCAACATCTAGGGTTCAGGAGGCCATCCGCCCATGTTCATTCGCGCCGGATTCGAAATCACCATCACCTGCGACGCGCCGACGCCGCTCCTTCTGGCCCTATCGCCCCATTCGACGTATCCGAACCGGATCGTGGGCAACGCGGGCGTCCGTACGACGCCTTCGGTCCCGACGACGGCCTTCGTCGACGGATTCGGCAACTGGCGCACGCGGCTTGTCGCGCCCGTCGGCGAGCTGACGTTGTCGTCCGACATCCTCGTCGAGGACAGCGGCGCGCCCGACCGCTTCAACTGGGACGCGCGCCAGCACGAGGTGGCCGACCTCCCGTCGGACACGCTCACGTTCCTGACGGCGAGCCGTTACTGCGAGGTCGACGAGCTCGTTGCCCGCGCCTGGGAGCTGTTCGGTTCCGTTCCGCCCGGCTGGGCGCGGGTGCAGGCGATCTCGAACTTCGTGCACAACCACCTGACATTCGGCTACGGCTTCGGCCGGTCGACCAAGACGGCCGTCGACGCAATGCGGGAGAAGACCGGCGTCTGCCGCGATTTCGCGCAGCTTTCCCTCGCGCTCTGCCGCGCCATGAATATCCCGGCGCGCTACGCGAGCGGCTACCTCGGCGACGTCGGCGTCCCTGACAGCGGCCCAGCGGATTTCTGCGCCTGGATTGAGGTGTTCCTCGAGGGCGAGTGGTACACGTTCGACGCCCGCTACAATACGCCCCGGATCGGCCGCATCCTCCTCGTCCGCGGTCAGGATGCGGCCGACGTGCCGATGATCACCGCATTTGGCTCCTACCGCATGTCGCTCTTCCGGGTCTGGTGCGACGAGGTCTCCGGGACGACATCCGAGGCCGACCGCCTCGCGATGCTCCAGTCGCTCCCCGACTCGCAGCCTCTGACGCTCGCGGCCGAGTAGAGGCCTGCCGCGGCCTAGGACGAAAACTCGTAAAGGGGATTTCTTCGGAAGTGGAGAGACGATTAAAGTCCTCGATGAGGAGTGTTGAATGGCCCTGGTCTGCTCTCCTGAATTGCCCCCGCGGGAGGGTAGAGTTTTCCGGCTTTCATCGGCACGCCGGGCTGGGTTCGGGTGCCAATTTCATCAGCGCCGCCGGGACCTTATTCCCGATTGCGCCGTGCGGCCGTTCCTCGTTGTAGATCCTATGGAGGTTCATTCTCGGAGAAGGCGCCGGGTGGTCCGGCGCTCAGCCGGAGGG
>NZ_QHHQ01000017.1 GCF_003258595.1 Acuticoccus sediminis | reverse complement strand
GACAGCAACCGACGCACTGGCTCGGATCAAAGCGGCGATCGACGGAGCCCCTCGCAACAGCTACGTCGCCGAGCTTCACCTCCAGGTCATCAAGTATGCCGACGAGCTCCGTGACACGACGGGTCGGGAATTTTGCGAAGCCCTCAACATCGGCCCCTCGTTCGGAACCGAGTTTGCGAAGATGCGGAAGATCTCAGGCCGCCTGAAGGACGCGGGCCTCGACGTTGATCGGATTTGAGGCCCAATGGACGATCTCATTCTCATTGAACCCGCAACCGTTCTACCGGCGCTGGTCGCCTCCGCAAACGAACACGCGCGACGACGCTTCCTCGAGTTCTTCGCCGTCCACATCCGCAACCCCAACACCCGCCGCTCTTACCTGCGCGGTACGATCGAGTTCGGCGCTTGGTGCGAAACCCGAGGGGTTTTCGCACTGACCGATGTACGGCCGATCCATGTGGCGGCGTTCATCGAGGAGCTTGGCGCGACCCACTCTGTCTCGACGGTGAAACAGCGCCTCGCGGCGATCCGAGCCCTGTTCGACTGGCTCGTTGTCGGCCAAGTCGTGCCGGCGAACCCCGCTGCCTCTGTACGGGGGCCGCGCCACATTGTACGGCGCGGCAAGACGCCGGTGCTCAACCCGGTGGAGGCGCGCCAGCTCCTCGATGCAATCGACGTCGCTAAGCCCGCCGGGCTGCGCGACCGCGCCCTGATTGGCTTGATGGTCTACTCCTTCGCACGCATCGGCGCCGCGCTCTCCCTCAAGGTCGAAGACCTCTACGTCCAGAACCGACGACTGTGGGTGCGGCTCCACGAAAAGGGCGGCAAGCGGCACGAGGTGCCCTGCCATCACAACCTCGAGCATTTCCTGCACGACTATCTTGACGGATGCGGGCTCGCTGACGATCGCAAGGGCTTCGTTTTCCGCACGATCGACCGCGACACCAAGCAGCTCTCCGACCGACCGATGGCGCAGGCTAATGCCTGGGAGATGATCCGCCGCCGCGCGCGCCAAGCCGGGATTGAGACGCTGGTCGGAAACCACACGTTTCGGGCGACCGGCATTACCGCCTACCTCAAGAATGACGGAACACTCGAAAAGGCGGCGCAGATGGCAAACCACGCCTCCACCCGCACCACCCAACTTTATGACCGTCGCGCCGACGAGATCAGCCTCGACGAGGTCGAGCGCATCCTGATCTAAGTTCGATTGCTCCAGCGGGAGCTGCAACGCAGACAGCCTCGGGAAGCGGCCGCCGGTTCAGACTACGCAATCAAAAGGCTACCTTTTATTCGCACCTTAAAGAGGAGGCTTCTTGGGTAAGGCGGCGCGCGTGCCTTAGCCGGGCCGGTGAATGCCCGAGTGCGTGCGGCCGATCGCCATACCGGTTATGCATGCTTCCGTGCCCTACGCTCAACTGAATTGAGTTGTGGGTCCCAGGGTGGAGTCCGTTGAAGTTGTTTGACGATCTGAAGCCTGGCGCCCGTCTGAAGGGGCTCACTCCCACGGGCGTTGCAGAGGTTGTGCAGGTGTCGCGCTTCGGTGCCGACGCGTTGAACCTCGTGTTCCGTGTCGACGGGAGGGTCGGCGAGCGCCTACTCTACCGGGGTGAGGAGACCGGCCTCGAATTCATCGAGGCCGGCCGTGCCTACGCGTTCGATGCGGACGGTGGGCTGCTTCGGCTGGCATCCGAAGCCAACCGTATCCGTTTGGCGCACTTATTCGACCCCTACCTGGCGGTCAGCGCGTCGCAGATCGAGGCACTGCCCCACCAGATCACCGCAGTCTACGCGGAGATGCTGCAGCGCCAACCTCTGCGCTTTTTGTTGGCGGACGATCCGGGCGCCGGCAAGACCGTGATGGCCGGTCTGCTCGTGAAGGAGCTGATGATCCGCGGCGACGTCGAGCGCTGCTTGATCGTTGCGCCGGGCGGCCTCGTCGAACAGTGGCAGGAGGAGATGGCCGAGAAATTTGGCCTCGGATTCGACCTTTTAACGCGTGATCAGATTGAGAGCTCCATCACGGGCAACCCGTTCGTCGAGCGCAACCGGCTGATCATGCGGCTCGACATGGCCGCTCGATCCGACGAGCTGAAGGCCAAGCTGCAGGCGGCGCCAGACTGGGACCTCATCATCTGCGACGAGGCGCACCGGATGGCCGCTTCCTATTTCGGCGGCGAGGTGAAGGAGACGCAGCGCCATAAGCTCGGCAAGCTGTTGGGTACGCGCACGCGCAACCTGCTGCTGATGTCTGCGACGCCGCATAACGGCAAGGAAGCAGACTTCCAGTTGTTCATGGGCCTGCTCGACGCCGACCGCTTCGAGGGACGGTTCCGCGAGGGCATCCATAAGGCCGACGTTTCGGACATGATGAGGCGACTGACGAAGGAGGAGCTCTATCGATTCGACGGCACGCCGCTTTTCCCTGAGCGGTTGGCGTACACTGCCAATTACGAGCTTTCGCCCGACGAAGCGGACCTTTATGCGGCTGTGACGACCTATGTCCGCGAGGAGATGAACCGCGCTGATCGCAGCGGTGATGGCGGGCGGCGCAACAGCGTCGGCTTCGCGCTGCAGATCCTACAGCGGCGCCTCGCCTCCTCGCCGGCTGCGATCCACCGATCGCTGGAACGACGGCGCAAGCGGCTCGAAGAGCGGTTGCGCGAGGAGCGGATGGGCCGGGCCGCAGGATCGGCGCCGCTAAGTCGCCCGCCGACGCTACCGGCTTACAACCCCGACGACCTGGACGAGGTCACCGGGGAGGAAGCCGAAGCGGAAGAGGAAGCAATCGTCGACGCGGCCACCGCTGCGCAGACTCTGGTGGAGCTCGAGGCCGAGATCGTCATTCTGCGCGATCTGGAAGAGCGTGCCCTGCGTCTGAAGCTGTCAGGCCAGGATGCCAAGTGGCGGGAGCTTGAGTCGATTCTCGACGAGCCGATGATGGTCGATCCGGCGACCGGGCTCCGACGCAAAATCCTGATCTTTACCGAGCCCAAGGACACACTGGAGTACCTAGCTAACAAGATCACCGCTCGGTTCGGCGAGGCGGCGGCCGTTGTGGTGATCCACGGCGGCGTCGCGCGTGAAACCCGCCGCGCGGCGATAGCAGCCTTCAACAGCGACCCAGTTGTGCGGGTGATGATCGCCAACGACGCCGCCGGCGAGGGTGTGAACCTGCAACGCGGCGCGCACCTGATGGTCAACTACGACCTTCCCTGGAACCCGAACCGGCTAGAGCAGCGGTTCGGCCGTATCCACCGGATTGGGCAGACCGAGGTTTGCCACCTCTGGAACCTCTGTGCGTCCAACACCCGCGAGGGCGAGGTCTACGGTCGCCTGCTAGAGAAGCTGGCCCAAGCGCGGGAGGCGCTCGGCGGCCGCGTTTTCGACGTGCTCGGCGAGTTGTTCGAGGCTCACGCTCTCCGCGACTTGCTCGTCGATGCAATCCGCTACGGGGACCGTCCCGAGAAGCGGGCCGAGCTCTTCCGCAAGGTAGACGGTGCTGTTGATGTCAGCGCGATCGAGCAGCTGGTCGCCGAGCGCAAGCTGACAAGTGAGGGCATGGACCCACGGGCCGTTGCTGTCGTCCGCGAGGAGATGGAGCGCGCGCAGGCTCGGCGGCTGCAGCCCCACTTCATAGGCAGTTTCTTCCGCGAGGCGTTCACGCTGCTGGGCGGCCGAATCAGCGAGCGCGAGAAGGGCCGCTTCGAGATCACCCGCGTCCCATCGGTGCTGAAGGAGCGCGACCGGCTGATCGGACGCGGCGATCCGGTGCTCGACCGCTACGCGCGGGTCACATTTGAGAAGGCGCTGATCGTCGGCCAGCCGCAGGCGGAGCTGCTCGCGCCCGGCCATCCTCTGCTCGATGCGGCTGTGGACGTGGTGCTGGAACGCTTCGGACCGTTGTTAGGTCAAGGCGCGGTACTGGTCGACGACGCGGATAGCGGGACGGAACCACAGCTGCTCGTCTACCTGGAACACGCGGTGCGTGACGGCCGCGTTGCGCGATCGGGCGAGCCGCGCGTCATCTCGCAACGGTTGCAGTTTATCCATCTGAGGCCCGATGGCTCGGCCGCCGATGGCGGCTCGGCGCCCTACCTCGATTACCGACCGATCACGGCGGAGGAGCGGGCCGCGGTCGCCGACGCGATCGACGCACCCTGGCTAGCGGGTGCGGTGGAAGAGCGCGCGCTCGGTCACGCCATCGCCAGCCTGGTGCCGGAGCACCTTGCCGAAGTAAAGCGGCGCCGGCTGACGGAGATCGACAAGGTCGAGCGCGAGGTGCGGGCCCGGCTGACACGCGAGGTCAATTACTGGGACGCACGAGCCGCGCGGCTGCGCGAGGAAGAGCGTGCCGGCAAGGAGCAGCGGATCAACGCCTCCAACGCCGAGGCGACCGCCCAGCGCCTGGTCGAGCGGCTGCACAAGCGGCAGGAGGAACTCGATCGCGAGCGCCAGATCACAGCCTTGCCGCCGGTGCTGAAAGGCGCGGCGCTGGTCATCCCGAACGGCCTGCTCTGCGCACGCATGGCGCAGGTGCCTAAGCCGGCTGACAACTTCGTCTGCGAAGACCCGGCCGCCCGCATCGTGGTCGAACTCGCGGCGATGGAGGCGGTGATGGCGCACGAACGCGCGCTCGGCCATTCGCCGGTCGACGTCTCGGCGCAGAAGAAGGGCTGGGACATTGAGAGCCGGGATGGCGCGGGCGGGCCGCTGCGCCTGATCGAGGTCAAGGGCCGGCACGCCGACGCCCGCGACGTGATCGTCACCAAAAACGAGATCCTCGCCTCATTGAACGCGCCGGACGCATTCCACCTCGCGCTGGTCAGCGTCGCCAATGGCTTCGCGCACCAGCCTGTCTATGTGCAGCGCTTCTTCCAACGCGAGCTCGGCTTCGGCGAGACCGCGGTGGTTTTCAGCATCGACAAGCTGCTATCGATGCAGGCATCACGCATTCAGTAGGAGCGTAGGCTGTTGTTGCCCAACGTCTTAGATGAGTTCGCCATTGTCGCGCCGGTGCCGCTCAAACACCTTGTGCAGCTGCCAATCAGCGCGTTGCAGACCGTCAAAGGCGGGTGGAGCAAGAACGCGCTGCCGCACGGGCCGGACCTGGTGCAGTTGCCAGACGCGCTTCGTGCGGAGTTCGGCCTGTGACCGCCACCGTCCGCAAGAAGTTAATCGAAGTTTCGATCCCGCTCGAGCCGATCAATGTGGAGGCCCAGCGTCGGAAGCAAAAAGCTCCGAAAGGCTATCCGACGTCGATTCACAAATATTGGGCACAGCGGCCCATTGCGGCCTGCCGGGCGGTGCTGTTCGCGCAGCTGGTGGACGATCCCTCATCCTGGCCCGACCGCTTCCCGACCGAGGAGGCGCAGGACGCCGAGCGGCGGCGACTGCACAAGGTGGTCGAGCGCATGGTGCCGTGGGAGGCCTCGAATAACGAGGTGATTCTGAACGAGGCGCGCTGGGAGATCGCGCGCTCGGTCGCCTGGGGCAAAGGTGAGGAGCCGCCGGCCAAGGGCGACGGCGAGGCGATCCTCGACTATCTCCAAACTAAGGCGCCGCCGGTCTACGATCCCTTTTCGGGCGGCGGATCGATTCCGCTGGAGGCGCAGCGGCTAGGCCTGCGCGCCTACGGCTCGGATCTGAACCCGGTGGCGGTGCTCATCGGCAAGGCGCTAGTGGAGATTCCGCCCAAGTTCGCCGGCCGCCCGCCGGTCAATCCCAAGGCGCGCGCTGAGGCGGCCAATGGTGCGATCCGCGCCTGGAAGGGCGCGCAGGGGCTGGCGGAGGACGTCCGCTATTACGGCCAGTGGATGCGCGACGAAGCTGAGAAGCTCATTGGACACCACTATCCTGCTGCGACGCTTTTTGATGGCTCGGAAGGCCAGACAATTGCGTGGATTTGGGCACGAACAGTTCGCTCCCCAGACCCTGCAGCAGGTGGAGCGGTGGTTCCACTGCTATCAACCTATCTTCTGTCGCAGAAGTCGGCTGCAGGACAGGTCTGGCTCGACCCTGTGGTCGGTGACGGACCAGACAAGGCCTATCACTTCGAAATTAAGAGTGGGCTACCCTCGAACGATGAAACTAAGCGCATCCGAGCCGGACTGAAGACGGGTCGGGGCTCGAACTTCATGTGCCTTGTATCGGGGTCAGCAATCCCTGAGAGCTACGTCAAAGCTGAGGGACGCGCGGGGCGCCTTGGAGAGCTTCTCGTCGCGATGGTGGTGGAGAGCAAGGGCAAGCGGCTTTATCTTGGGGCGACCGAAGAGCAAATGAAGGCGTCTGAGATCGCGCAGCCTGAATGGTCTCCAATGCAGGAGATGCCGGAGAACCCGCGCTGGTTCTCTCCTCCTGAATTTGGTCTGAAGACGTATGCAAGCTTGTTTACCAATCGTCAACTTAAGTGCCTATCCACCTTCACTGGATTGATACCGACTTTAGCTAAGAAAGTTGAAGTCGACTGTGGAGGGGACCGCGAATACGCGCAGGCTGTCGCGACCTATTTAGCTTTTGCTATTGATCGGATGGCTACTTACGGATCGTCACTTTGTAAGTGGTTGGTTAAGGACAATGCGCTTGCACCGAGCATTCCGCAACAAGCTATTCCTATGAGCTATGACTTCGCTGAAGCAAACCCGTTTGGGAAGTCAAGTGGGGCCATTTCGCAATGCGTGTCGGTTGTGGCAAGTTGCCTTGAGCACGCGCCCTACGACGCTCCCGCAAGCATCTTTGAGTCGGCTGCTCAAAACGGATCGGTCGCCGATACCTTCGTGCTGGCCACCGATCCACCTTACTACGATAACATAGGGTATGCTGACATATCGGAGTTTTTCTATGTTTGGCTGTCCAAGAGCTTAAAGGAAATTTGGCCTGATCACCTGCGCCGGCTGACCACCCCAAAAGACAACGAGTTGGTTGCGACGCCCTATCGCCACGGCGGGGTTGAGGCTGCAGAGCGCTATTTTGAAGCTGGCATCAAAGCTGCGCTTTCCAACTTATTGATGCGCTCAGACACCGTATGGCCTGTCACAATATTTTACGCGTTTAAGCAGACGGAAGGTAACGCTGATGGTGTTAGCTCAAGGGGTTGGTCTTCATTTCTGCAAGGTATAATCGACGGCGGATCACAAATTGATGGAACGTGGCCGCTCCGGACGGAACTGACTTCGGCGTTGAAGAACGACATCAATTCACTTGCTTCTTCTGTTGCCCTCGTATGCCGCAAGCGCGATCTAAATGCGCCCGTCATCACTCGTGCCGATTTCATCCGCGCGCTCAAGCGCGAGATGCCCGCCGCCATCGACGCCATTCGCAAGGCCGGCGTCGGCCCCGTCGACATGCAGCAGTCGGTGATCGGCCCCGGCATGGGCGTGTTCAGCCGGCACGCCAAGGTGCTGGAGGACGACGACAGCGCCATGACCGTCAAGACCGCGCTGGCGCTGATCAACCGCGTCTGGGAGGAGATCGAGAACGAGCTCGATCAGGCCTTCGACGCCGAGACTCAGGTGGCGCTGGCCTGGTTCGCGACATACGGCTTCGACGCGCGCGCCTCCGGCGAGTTGATCATGCTCACCACCGCCAAGAACACGTCCGACCGGGCGCTGTTCGCCTCCGGCGTGTTCAAGGACATGAAGGGCAAGGCGGGGCTGACCCCGCGTGAGGAGCTGCCCTCCGGCTGGTCGCCTGCGGGCGACAAGATGCTGACCACCTGGGAGTGTGTGCAGCACACCGCCCGCGTCCTCAACGCCCCCGACGGTGGCGGCGAGGCGGCCGCGGCGCTGGTGGCGCAGATGGGGCCGAAGGCGGAAGAGGCCCGCGCGCTCGCCTACCGCCTGTTCGAGATCGCCACCAACAAGGGCTGGGCCGCTGAGGCGCTGGTCTACAACGAGCTGGCGCAGGAGTGGACCAAGCTGGAGGACGTAGCGGCGACGCTCGACGCCGCTGGCCAGGCGCCGGGCTCCGACCAGACCGCCTTCGCATTCTAGGGGACCGCTTGATGTCGACTGAGAAGGAAACCCTGCAGCGCGTCCAGGGCGGCCTGTTCCACCTGCGCCGCGGCCTCGGCCCGTTTGTCGAAGCGCGGATGAAGGCGAAGCACGGCGTCACCTGGCTGCACTACGCGAGCCGTGCAGCTGGCGGTTCGCCCAACGCTGCGCTGGACGAATACGGCCTGCTCAAGTCGATGATTGACAACTGGAACGACGTGTTCCGCGACGCCTTCGGCCGAAACGAGACGCACAAGGTGCGAAACTTCACCTCGATGGCGCTGGAGGCGCGAAACGCCACGTCGCACCTGTCGATCCCGCTGCAGGACGACGAGGCGCTGCGCTACCTCGACGCCATGCACCAGCTGCTCCGCGCGGTGAAGGCACCGCAGGCGGAGGTGATAGAGCTCAAGTCGCTCTACGACGCGCAGCGCCGATCCGGCTTCGCGGGAGCGGAGGCCGCACCCGCGCCTGCGCCCGTCGCAGCCGAGCCTGCTCCCGCGGCGAAGCCGACCCTCACGCTCGGCGGCGTGCGACCCGCGCCGGAAAACGGGTTGGGCAAGCCGCTCCGTCCGTGGATCGAAGTCGCGCTGCCGCACCCCGACGTGCTCGCCAATCGCTTCAAGGAGGCCGAGTTCGCCGCCGACCTGTTCGCGGTTGACGCCGGCCACGCGGGCGAGGACTACGCCAGCCCGGAGAACTTCTTCCGCATCACCTTTCTGACCGAAGGGCTGCGCCGGATCCTCACCTCAAGCCTGGAGCGGCTCGCAGGCACCGGTGGCGGCGACCCGGTGATCGGCCTGCAGACCGCATTTGGCGGCGGTAAGACGCACACCATGCTGGCCGTCTATCACCTCGCCAAGGCGCACGACTTATCGCTGCTGGAGGGCGTCGGGCCGCTAGCGGAAAAGGCCCGGGTGATGGGATGGACGCCGCCCAAGGTTGCCGTGTTCGTCGGCACGTCGAAGGGCGCCGACACCTCGCTGATCCTGAAGGACGGGCCCAAGGTCCACACGCTCTGGGGCTATATCGCGTGGCGCATCGCGGGACAGGCCGGGCTCGACCTGCTGGCCGAGGCTGAGACGGCGCGGACCAACCCCGGCTCCGACCTCTTGGTCGAGCTGTTCAAGCTGTCCGGGCCGGCGCTGATCCTGCTCGACGAGCTGGTCGCCTACGCGCGTCAGCTCTCGGAAGATCGCTTCGAGGCGTTCCTCTCGTTCATCCAGTCGCTGACCGAAGCCGCCAAGATGGCGCCCGGCGTGCTGATCATCGGCTCGCTCCCGGAGAGCGTCGCCGAAGCCGGCGGGCCGAAGGGCGAGGCCGCGCTGCTGCGGCTCGAGAAGGTTTTCGGTCGTGTTCAGTCGGCATGGCTGCCCGCGTCAGGCGACGAAACCTACGAGATCATCCGCCGTCGGCTATTTCAGACGCTCGACGCTGACGGTGAGCGCGCGCGTGACGAGACGGTCAAGGCGTTTGCCGACCTCTACAAAAACAACGCAGCTGAGTTTCCGCCGGAGGCCAAGGAAGCGCGCTACCGCGAGCTCCTGAAGCTGTCATACCCGATCCACCCGGAGCTGTTCGATCGGCTGTCGAAGGACTGGGCCAGCCTCGAGAAATTCCAACGCACGCGCGGCGTGCTGCGCTTCATGGCCAATGTCGTCGGCACGCTTTGGCACGAACAGGTCCAGCATCCGTTGATTACGCCCGCGCGGGTACCCATCGCACATGAGCGGGTCCGCGCCAGCGTGCTCTACCCCCTCGACTCCAACTTCAACGCGGTGGTCGACAAGGAGGTTGACGGCGAGAGCTCGCTTCCCGCGCGGATGGAGGCGAACCCCTCACGTCGCATCTCACAGCTGCGCGCTGCAACCCGCGCCGCTCGCGCCGTCTTCATCTGCTCGGCGCCACTGGTCGGACGGCCAAATGCCGGTCTGACCGGGCCGGGCTTGCGGTTGGCCTGCGCTGAGCCGGGCGATCAGCTCGCCATCTTCGGCGAGGCACTGCGCGAGCTGACCGAACGTGCGACCTACCTCTACGAGGAGGCTGGCCGGTATTGGTTCTCCACGCAGCCGACGTTGAACCGCCTGGCCGACGATCGCGCCAAGGCGCTGCCCGACCACGAAGTCGAAGCGGCAATTACCGCTGTGCTCCGCGAGGACGGCGGCACCCGCGCAGGTTTTGCAAAAGTCTACGCCGCGCCCGATGATCCGATCGGCATCGACGAGGCACATGCGCTCTCGCTGGTGATCCTCGGACCTTCAACCCCGCATGCGGGTAAGGGTGTCGGAAAGTCGCTCGCAACCGACGCCGTAACCGAGACCCTGATGCGCTGCCGCTCGGCCCAGCGTCGGTTCCGCAACACTCTGCTCTTCGTAGCGGCCAACGAGGTGCTGCTGGCTACGGCCCGAGAGGTCATGCGCAAGGCGTTGGCCTGGCAGAGCATCTGCGACGACAGACGACTGCAGGACCAGCTGACGCGAGCGCAAATCGACGACACCAAAGAGAAGGCGAAGACGAGCAGAGATGGCGCGGCCAAGGCGGTGCGCTTCGCCTGGAGCCACATCCTCTTTCCGGTCAAGACCGAGGCGACTACGGCGGGCGCAGCATTCGACCTAGACCATCTCTCGATCGCTTCGAAGGACCGTGCCGCGATCCCATCAGCCGTCTACGAGAAGGCCGGCCCACGGGGCGATGCGATCGCCAAGGAGCGCCTCGGGCCGGACGCGCTCGCGCTGCATCTGAAGCCACTCTGGCCAGAGGAAAAACCGCACCTTGGTGTGAGTGAAATCGCGGACTGGTTTGCCTCCTACGTCTACCTGCCCAAACTGCGCGATCGCCTAGTGCTTGAAGATGCGATCCGCGACGCTGTTGGCAAACTCGACCCTTCATTCGGCTACGCGGACCACTTCGAATCAGAAGTCGGTGACTATATAGGTTTGGCGTGGGCAAAAGCTCCGCCGGAGATCTTCCCAGCAACGGCTGTATTGGTCCGCTCCGACGTCGCCAAAGAGCACTCTCGGCCCAGCTCGGCGCCTATCGACACAGGAACATCGAACCCAGGCCAAGGCGGCAACACTCCGGAGTCTGGCTTCATCAATGGCGGGGGCGTCGCCGGAATGGGAAAGCCGCGCCGCTTCTACGGCACCGTCGAGCTAGATATGGTCCGGCCGGTCAAAGCGTTTGACGCCGTGCTCAATGCGGTCGTCATGGAACTCCAGCGCACGCCAGGCGCGAAAGTAAAGATTACAGTCGAGATTGAAGCCGAGACGACGGATGGCTTTGAGGAAGCCGACATTGGCGTTGTCCGTGACAACGCGCGGCAGCTGAAGTTTCGAGCTGATTCAACAGGGTTTGAGTGAAAGACTTATACAGAATATCTGGCGCTCAATGAGCTGCGGAAGGCGCGCGAACTCACCCAGCATCAGCTGGCCGAAGGCCCTGGCGTGCGTCAGGCAACGGTCGCGCAGATGGAAAAGCGCAGCGATCTGATGCTCTCGACCCTGCGTAGCTATGTCGAGGCGATGGGCGGGAAGCTCGACCTCACCGTCGAGTTCCCCGGCAAGCCCGTCGTACATCTGGCGCAACTTAGCGATCTGGATGCGCCAGCCAAGCGATGATCGACTGATGAACGTATGAAATTGGGAATATGTCTTTAGATGACTGATCAGGGCGCGCATTTCTACCGGTGTGATTTTCAGGTCCATACTCCGCGCGATTTGCGTTGGGCCGGGGCCAATGCGGTAACAGACGATGAGCGGCTCGCTTACGGGCGCTCTCTTGTTCAGGCCTGCCGCGAGCGCGGTATTCAGGCGATCGCCGTTACCGATCACCACTGCATGACGTTCCTGCCGTTCATCCGTAGTGCTGCGACCGAGGAGACAGATGCGCAAGGCGACGAGCTGCCAGAGGGGCAGCGCCTCATCGTTTTTCCGGGGATGGAGTTGACGCTCGGCGTTCCGTGTCAGGCGCTGCTGCTGTTCGATGCAGACTTTCCAGACGATATGTTCTCGCTGGCGATGACGGCGCTTTCCATCACGCAAAATAGCAGTGAGAATGCAAAGAGCTGCGACGTCGAGCAGCTCTCACATATTCAGAGCCTGCTTCAGTTGAAGGATGAGCTGGATAAACATCAGTATCTCCGTGGCCGTTACACCGTCCTGCCGAATGTGACGGGGGAAGGTGAGCATTCCCTGCTGCGGAAAGGACAGCACGGAAAATACAAAGAGATGCCGTGGGTTGGCGGCTATACTGATGGAAATGCGTCCAAACTCAAGCCCCGCGTTATTAACATTGTCACCGGTAAGGAGAAAGAGTGGGGGCATAAGCGCATCGCCTGCATTCAGACCTCCGACTCGCGCCGTGAAGACCACGCGACACTGGGCGAACCCTCCACCTGGATCAAATGGGCGAAGCCCACCGCAGAGGCGTTGCGGCAGGCCTGTCTGGCAGAAGAATCACGCATTTCGCGAGAGGCCCCGCATGTCCCAGAAACGTATATCGCCCGCGTGAGCATCAGCAATTCGACATTTCTCGGACCGCTAGATCTCGAGTTCAACCCTCAATATAGCGCCTTGATCGGCGGACGAGGCACCGGAAAATCTACGGTGCTTGAATATGTGCGCTGGGCCCTCTGTGACCAGCCGCCACTCGGCGATGAAGACCAAACCCCCAACTATCAGGCAAGGCGGGGGCGGCTGATCGACGGGACCCTCAAGACGCTGCGCGCCAGCGTCGAAGTCGTCTATATCCTGAACAATGTCGCGCATCTGGTCCGTCGTCAGGCGACAGATGGCAGCTTGCAAATGAAGGTTGGTCACGGGGATCTCGCTCCCTGTACGGAGGAGGATGTCAGGGCGCTTCTGCCGATCCAGGCCTACAGTCAAAAGCAGCTCAGCGATGTCAGCGTGCGGGTTGAGGAACTGACGCGCTTTATCACCGCGCCCATCAAGGGCGATTTGGACCGGCTACAGCGTAAGGCGGCCGACCGCGCCAACCATATCCGCGAAGCCTACGCGACGCGGCAGCGCTTTCGCGATCTCTCCCGCCTTCTGCAAAATCGAATGCTGGAAGAGCGGTCGATCACGCAGCAGGCGGATGCCATTCGCTCGTCGCTGACTGGTCTGTCGGACGAGGATCGGGCGCTCCTCGGACAGGGGCAGAGCTACAATGCTGCGCAAGCTCAGGTTGCCGCATGGCGCGCCGGCGCGAGTACGCTCGCAGATCGAGCCCGTGAGCTGCATGCTCTCGCGGCCTCGCAGCGGCGCGCCTTGTCGCCCGCTCCTGAGCAGCCGGAGGCGTTGAAAGAGCCGCTTGCCGCTGCGCACGCTGCCTATGACGGGCTTGTGGCCGATGCCCTCCGTCAAATCGATGCATTGACGAATGCGGCAGCGGCGATCGGTGAGGGTGAAGCAAGCGGCCCGTTTGCTGTGTGGGAAGCCGGATACCGCGATTTCAAATTGCGGTATGATCAGGCGGCTAGCCGCTCCTCCTCGCATACCGAAAAGCTGAAGCAGCTACAGAATCTCGAGGCGAAGCTCGCCGAACTGGCAGCGGAGACGACGCGGGTTCGGGAGACGCTCTCGACGTTACAAACCGCTGAGGAGAAATACCGGACTGCGCACGATGAATGGCAGAGCGCCCTGTCGGAACAAGATGATCTGATCGATCGTGAATGCAGCGCCCTGACCGAGCGATCGGGTGGTCTCATTCGCGTCAGCGTCAGACGCTATGCCAATGCAGAAAACTTCATCACATCGTTGCGACAGGCGCTCGCGGGGTCGAGGCTCCAAACCGCCAAGCAGGAGGCGTTGGGCGAGGCAATCATTTCCGCTTCCGATCCGAAGCAGAGCTGGCAGTCCGCACTGACGGAGCTTGAGGCACTAGCAGACTATGACGAGGGCCGCTCGCAAGCGGAGAGCCGGCCGCAGACGCCGCATCTTCAAGGCCTGGGGCTCACCGCGACGGATACCGAGCGCATCGCCAACACTTTGAAGCCTGAAGACTGGCTTGCTCTGTCGCTGATCCCGATCGAGTCGGCGCCTGTCTATGAGTTTCGGGCGCGCGAAGGCGATTATATCCCGTTCGAAAATGCCTCTGCAGGGCAGCAAGCGACGGCATTGTTAAAGACATTGCTCAATCAGTCGGGACCACCGCTGATTATCGATCAACCGGAAGAGGATCTTGACAATCCAGTCATGCTGGAGATCGTCGAGCAGATCTGGGACGCAAAGACATTGCGGCAAATTATCTTCGCCAGTCATAATGCCAACCTAGTCGTCAATGGCGACGCGGAACTTGTCGCGTGGTTCGGCTATCGTACCGATAATGATCAGTCGCGCGGCACCATTCACGGAGTGGGCGCCATCGACGTGGAAGATGCACGTAACGCGATCAAGCGGATCATGGAAGGAGGCGATGCAGCATTCCGGCTTCGCCGAGAGAAATACGGCTTCTAATCAGATCCAAACCCCTGCGGCCGCTCCTCCTGCATCCGCAGGCGCTTGGCCGGTTCCGGCTCATTCAGCGCGTCGATCCGCTGTAGCCGCACCACCAGCGCTTTCAGCTCCTGCTGGCGCTCCGTCACCTCACCCTCCATCGCCTCGCGCATCTGACGCAGCTGGGAGATCTGGACACGCCCGCCGAGCGCTGAGCGTCGCCTTTCGTTCGTTTGTTCCTCTCTTCGCGGGGTTGCCCCTTGGCCTTCGCCCCTGTTGCCGGCCAGTGCCACGCCGTCAATGCCCGGCCCGCGCCGGTGCCGTGCCGGCACCCGTGTTGGGCATGACCGCGCGGCTCACCCTGCCCGGCCTTTCGCGGGGCGTCCTTCGGGACGAGCAACCCTAGCGAAAGGAGTTCATCATGAACCTCACTCACATCCCGCTCGATCAGCTGAGCGTTTCTCCCCTCAACGTCCGCAAACATGGCGGCCGCGATATTGCCGCCCTCGCCGCGTCGATCCGCAGCCTCGGCATCATCCAGCCGTTGCTGGTGCGCCCTTCCGACGATGGCTTCGAGGTCGTCGCCGGCCAGCGCCGTCTGCGTGCCTGTCAGGCCCTCGCCGTCGAAGGCGAGTGCGAACCCCTGCCCTGCCTGGTCATGGCCGAGGGTGACGATGCCGCAGCGCTCGAGGCATCCCTCGCCGAGAACCTCGCCCGTCTGCCGATGGACGAAATCGACCAGTACCGCGCCTTCGCCGCGCTCCGGCAGCAGGGGCGCAGCGTCTCCGAGATCGCCGGACAGTTCGGCGTCACCGAGCGGCTGGTCGAACAGCGTCTGGCGATTGCGAACCTGTACGCGCCGATCCTCGCCGCCTACCGCCGCGAGGAAATCGAGCCTGCGACCCTCCGCATCCTGACGATGGCGACGAAGCGCCAGCAAAAGGCCTGGTGGCAGCGTTTTCGTGATCCGGAGGATTACGCGCCGCAAGGCCACGCCTTGAAGAGCTGGCTGTTCGGCGGGCACCAGATCCCGGTCGGGAATGCCCTCTTTGATCCGGAGGCCTACGAAGGCGCGATCGTGTGCGATCTCTTCGGTGATGACCGCTACTTCGCCGACACCGACAGCTTCTGGCGCCTGCAGAGCAAGGCGGTCGCCGAGCTGAAGGAGCGCTATCTGTCCGAAGGCTGGTCGCAGGTCGTCCTGTGCGAGACGGGCGACTACTGGCGCAGCTGGGAATTCGCCGAAGTCGCCAAGCAGGATGGCGGCCGCGTCTATCTCGCCGTGACCGCCGATGGCGAAGTCACCGCGCATGAAGGCTTCCTGCCCGAGAAGGAAGCCCGCCGCCGTCAGACCGTTGCAGAAGGCGCTCCCGATGCACCGGAGCGGCCGGAATGCACCCGGTCGATGCAGAACTATCTCAACCTGCACCGTCACGCCGCCGTTCGCGTGGCGCTGCTATCCGCGCCTCAGGTGGCGCAGCGACTCATGCTGGCGCATCTCATCGCCGGCTCTCACCTCTGGAAGGTCGAGGCCGATCCACTGCGTAGCGCCCGTGACGACATCGCCCGAAGCATTGCGGATAGTCCGGCACACGCCGTCTTTCGCGCAGAGCGTGGAGCGGTAGCCCGGCTGCTCGGAATGGACGAGCCGGACGACAGCCTGGTGCCGCGTCGCGGTGACTGGCAGGCGCGCCGACCGACATTCGCTACTCTGTTCGCCCGCCTGCTCGAGCTGAGCGAGCCGGAGGCAGAGTCCGTTCTCGTCTACCTGATGGCCGAAACGCTCGCCGTCGGGTCGGAAGCCGTCGAGACTGTCGGTGCGCTGCTCTCGGTCGACATGAACGACTGGTGGCAGCCCGACAACGCCTTCTTCGATCTCCTGCGCGACAAGGAAGCGCTCAACAACATGGTCGCCGAGCTCGCTGGCTGCGAGGTGGCCGAGGCCAACTGCACCGCTACGGCGAAGGTGCAGAAGGGCATCATGCGCGACTGTCTCAGCGGTGTGCGTCAGCCGAAGGCGCAGTCCTGGCTACCGGGCTACATGGCCTTTCCGATGCGCGGCTACACCGATCGCTTCCATTCGGATGGCGATGTGCCGTCGCCGGTCGAGTCCGATATCGACCTTGCCGCCTGACGCGGCTCAGGGAGCGCTCCGGCGCTCCCTATCCTCCCATTGAACAGACCTCATTTCAGGCACGTGGGCACGTCCGCTCCGCCATCCCAATCTGCGGATGATGGGTGTGAGGCTAGGAACTCCGGCCTCGCCGTCGGGCTCGGTGGGGGCACTCAGGCCCGCGCCTCGTCCCCCTTGGTTAGGTTGCAGATAAGAAAGGCCACTCCATTTTGCACAGCGGAGCAGCCTTTCCGACAGAAAAGGTCAATCCGTGACAAGATCAACCGAAGTGCAACTTCGTATCTAGCGGTGCTGCACCGTCTAAATATTTATAAAATCTACAAAGGTATATCAAGATAATTTTATAGAAAATGCGAAGCGAGCCGGACGAGAATCCGGCTCGCTTTTGGTATTAAAGAGATATGGCAGATATACCGATCTCGAAGGCTGGCATTATTGTATATTACGTGAGCATTTCATGCTGCCGTGATGATTATTATATGTAGGTTGCTCCCTTGTCAAAGAAAAAGGATTTGACTGACGCCAAAAAGAAAAGGGTCGGCCGAATGGCCGACCCTTTCGCTTGAGGTTTTATCTCATTCTACATGAAATCACCGGCAGCAAGATCTGCTGCATCATCCAATCCGGCGACCGTGATGTTCGCCAGAAGGGTGATGTCTGATGCATCAAGGCCATCAGAGCCAGCATCGTTGTAGTACCAAACGTTGATGTCGGCAGTGCTGGCCGCCGCCGCAGAGGTGATGAGGACACCCTCATCGCCGTTGCTGAAGCCGGTCCAGCTCGTCCCGTCAGCTTCCAGCGCCACCACTTCCGAGGCGCTGTCAGCGAAGCCCTGACCCCCGGTGCCAAGCGCCCCTTGGGTGAAGGCAATGATGCCGCCGGACGCAGCTGCCGAGGCCTCGGCGTAGTTGCCCGTCACCAGCGTCGCGTCGATCCCGGAGAAGTCGAACTTGTCCGTTCCGGATACGAAGGACAGAATCCGGTCCCCGCCTTCCGTCGAAACGTCGTAGTTGTAGACGTCACTGCCAGCGCCGCCATCGAGCGTATCGGCTCCTGCACCACCAGTAATGGTATCGTTGCCGTTATTTCCGTTCAGGGCGTCGGTTCCCGCACCGCCGGTGATGGTGTCGTTACCTGACGAACCGTCGACAGACAGATTGTGAGCAGAGGTCCAGCCCGAGTTGCTGGCGTCGAGATTCAGCGAGGTGGTAACACCCACTGCGTCGATCGTGACTGTGCCGTCGCTGAATGTGGCCGCGGCGCTCGAACCTAGCGTCACGGCTGCTGCGTTTGCGCCGCTGTTCAGATCGAGGCGTTCGATGCCGGTCACCGTCGAGCTGAAGTCCGAGTCGGTGATGGTGACAGCGCCAGCAGACACCTGAAGCGTATCGGTTCCGGTTCCGCCGGTGATGGTCTCACCGTTGCTGTTGAGCGCCTCCATCTCCGAGTTGCTCAGGACGAAGGTGTCGTCACCCGCGCCGCCCGTCAGGACGTCAACGCCTGCGCCGCCGGTGATGCTGTCCGCACCGTCGCCGCCGTCGATAGTATCGACGCCTGCGCCGCCGTCGAGTGTGTCGGCACCGGCGTCACCGCTGATGCTGTCGGCCTCGTCATCGCCTGTGATGACATCCGCTCCAGCACCACCTGCCGCAACGAGTGCGAAGCCTGCGGCACTCGAGGCGCCCGTGATCGTGTCTCCACCTGCGCCACCGGTGAAAGTGACGTCGTTGTCGAAGTTGCTCTGGATGATGATGTTCACCGCGTTCGAGGCCGTCAGAGCGCTGGCATCGAGGGTGGCAAAACCAGCCGCGTCGGCATTGGTGTCGAGGGTGATGCTGCCGGCTCCGCTATAGGCGAAGTCGCCGAACTTCAGCGTTTCGATGCCGGTGATATTCGCGAACACGCCATCCGCCTGGGCCCCTCCCGTCACAGTCGTGTATTCCAGCGTGTCGGTGCCATCGCCCCCTGCAATGGTATCGCTTCCGTCGAGGCCCGTCGGGTCGATCTGGAACACATCGTCGCCGGCGTTACCGGTCAGCTTGTCATCGCCGCCGCCTGAAACGAGCGTGTCGGCTTCGGAGCCAGAGATCAGCTGGTCGTGACCGGTGCCGCCGGTCAGCGTTGTGGCGCTGCCCGCGAAGTTGGTCGCCAGAACGCTCGCGCCTCCGTCGATCGAGAAGTTCGTCGCATCGACGTCGCCTGCATAGCCTTGCAGCACGTAGCTGGCGTCGCCGCCATCGTCGATCGTCAGCGAGCTACCGCCGCCCGTTACGGTCAAGTCAGCAGCAGAGGCAGCTGCGATTTGTACGGTGATGACGTCGCCTTCCGCGAAGTCCTGAATAGAGAAGGCGTACTCATCTCCTCCGTCATTATCGAGATTGAAGGTATCGTTTCCGCCATCGCTATACAAAACGATGTTGTTGCCATCGCCATTATTTGCGGTAACTGTGACAGTATCGTCACCAGCGCCAGTGTGAATAATGGACGATTCGCCAACAACCATTGCACCCGTCAGGCTGATTGTATCGTTGCCCGCGTTGGCATAGACAAGGCTACTACCAGTGCCGAGCGTGATTGTATCGTTGCCATCGTCTGGGCTGGCGATCCCAAGACCGCCGTAGACAGTGACGTCGCCGACGGCCGCTGAAGCGTCGATCGTGTCGGCGTCGGAATTTCCGCCATAGATGATGGCGGACGATCCGGCATCCGAGGTCACAGTGATCGTGTCGTCGCCGGTTCCGCCGTAGATATTGGCCGTCTTACCGGATGCAAGCGCGGTCGTATTGCCGACCTCGATCGTATCGGCGCCCGAGTTACCGTAGATCGTAGCATTACCCGAGCTGGTGATCAGGGTATCGTCGCCAGAGGTGCTGTCCGAGATGCCATTGCCGCCATAAATAGTTGCATCACCAGTTACCGCGTCGAGCGTGATCACGTCATCGCCGGTATTACCATAGATGATCTGATTTCCAGCTGCGGCCGCATCCGTAACGGTGTCGTTGCCGAGGCCTAGATAGATCGTGTTGGTCAGGCCCGCTGTTGTGGCGCCAAACGCTACGGTGTCGTTCCCCGCATTGGCGTAGATCGTGTTGCCGCCGGTGCCAACGGTAATCGAGTCATTGCCATCAGTGCTGTCCGCGATCCCAGATCCTCCGTAGATTAGGCTGTTACCATTTCCCAAGGTTACGATATCGCCGCCACCATAGCCATAGAACAAATGATTTGCATTGGCCTGCTCGGAGGCATCGTAATTAGTATAATCGGTCGTAGCAAAGTTATAAGTCTGAGCGGAGGCATCGAAGTTCGTTCCGGTGGCGTTGTCGCCAACGATCAACGCCGAACGGTCAGTCGCCGTCCCGAGCGTTACGTTGCTCGTAGTGATCTGCGTGGCAGTTGCACCTTGCAGCGTCACCGAATCGGAGGCAACGCTCAGAACGAGATTGCCATTAGCGTCAGAACTGACACCAACAGATGCGGCGTCGACCGCACCCAGATTGATAGAATCGTTAGTC
The DNA here is from genome assembly GCF_003258595.1 of Acuticoccus sediminis. NCBI lineage: Bacteria > Pseudomonadati > Pseudomonadota > Alphaproteobacteria > Hyphomicrobiales > Amorphaceae > Acuticoccus > Acuticoccus sediminis. Next base: position 18,706 of record NZ_QHHQ01000017.1, on the reverse strand, counting down.
GCATCGAACGCAAATGATGTGTTCTTTGCGAGTGAAAAATCATAAGCAGTCATTTTATAAAACCTCTTTAAATAATTTACAAAAGCCAATCAATTAGGCTGCGAATACCAGCGCAACTAAATGAATCTTCAATATGAAGACAGTAGTTGTTCGCACGTAGCCAAAACATTGTCAAATAATAAAGATAAATTACTAATTATGTATTCGCTAAGCTTTTAACGCGCGATTGGTTCGTGTGCAAATTGCCACCCGGGCATGCGGGGTAACTTCTTAGAAACGGCCTCAGTGCACGAACGCAATCGGGCGTTCCGGCTTCGCCGTCGGGCACTATTCGGCCTGCCGGCCTCACCGAGCCCCGGCAAAGCCAGGTCTCAGCGCTCGCGCGTGACGATCCCTAACGCGAAGAGGGTTCGGAGGGCGCTCACGCGCCCGCTTTGTCACGTGTCAGGGGGAGGGCCAAGGGGCGCTGCCCCTTCCTCCCCGCAAGGAGAATAGTACCGGCCGAGGCTCCGCGGCCTTCGGCCTTGTGCGCCCGCACCAAGACCGGCGCGATTCTCCTTGCCCCCTCCGAGCCCCGGTCTCGCCGACGGGCAGGGTTGCAGCAGCAGCTGCAACCGCAGCCCAAGGAAGGAGACAAACCGAGATGCCGAAACAGACTCAGGAGCGCTTCGACGTTCACCAGCACATCACCGATCAGATCGTCGCCGCCATGGAGGCCGGCGCAGGCCAGTGGCAGATGCCGTGGCACCGCTCCGCCCACGCCCTCACCCGCCCGAAAAACATCGCCTCCCGCAACGCCTATCGCGGCATCAATATCCTGTCGCTGTGGGTCGCCGCCGAGGCGCAGGATTTCAGCTGCGGCCTGTGGGGCACCTATAAGCAGTGGCAGGAGAAGGGCGCGCAGGTTCGCAAGGGCGAAAAGTCCACCGTCATCGTCTTCTATCGTGAGCTGGAGCGCCCGCGCGACGACGATCCGAGCGAGACGGAGACCGTTCTGTTTGCCCGCGCCTCGAGCGTCTTCAATGCCGCGCAGGTCGATGGCTTCACCCTGCCGGAGGGCGACGCGATGCCGACCGAAGACCGCATCGAACCCGTTGCCGCCGCCGAGGCCTTTGTCGCCGCCACCGGCGCGCGCATCACGATCGGCGGCGAGCGCGCATTCTATCGTCCGTCCGAGGACATGATCGGCATGCCCGACCGGCCGCGCTTCACCGGCACCGATACTCTAAGCCCGACAGAAGGCTGGTACGGCACGCTCCTGCATGAGCTCACCCATTGGAGCGGTGCCACGCACCGCCTCGACCGTCAGCTTTCCGCCCGCTTTGGCGATGACGCCTACGCCATAGAGGAGCTTATTGCTGAGCTGGGCGCGGCCTTCCTGTGCGCCGAACTCGGCATCGCCGCCACGCCACGGCCCGACCACGCCGCCTATCTCGCCGGATGGCTGAAGGTACTGAAGGCCGACAAGAAGGCCGTGTTCACCGCCGCCAGTGCTGCGAGCCGGGCAGCGGACTATCTTGGTAGCCTCAGCGCCGCAGAACCGGCGCGCGAGGCGGCCTAAGCCGCCGCTCTTGTCCTGCACCTTGGAAGACCCGCCGGAGGCGTGTCTTTCGGGCGAGGCGCGTAGTGCCGAGGCCGTTCCTGCCTGACGCACCTCGGAGCCGACACTTATCTGTTGATCGTCACGCGCAGGCGCGGGCACCCATCGGGGCGCAGCGAAGCGGAGCAGGTCGCTTTAGCGACCTTGCCGCGCCGAGCATGGCGATAGTCTGCCCCGTCGGATCGAGGCCCGTTCGTGCTTTCACACACCCGCCGTGCTCGATAGGCTTTCCCGGTCATTAACGGGACTCAGTGCATAAACCCCCGTTTTTCATTGATGTGGCTGCCCCTGCGCCGCTAAATTGCTGAAAGAAGAGGGGTATGGCAGAGAAAGTAACAGTGAAAACACCACCCGCCGCGTCGAAGAAAAGCGTGCAGTACGATCTGTTCACGCAGTTTGTATCGAACGACGTCGCGGACATGTCGAATGCCGTCGAGATTTGGGACAGCATCCCGAAATATTTCATGACCCGCGCCCAGACGGAGAAGCGTCGCACCGAACATGGGCACGCCGATCCGGTCAAATGGCACTACAGCTATAACAATCAGGAATTTACCGTCACCATCCAGCCCGCCCTGATCGAGCAGGCCGACGGCAGTTACAAGGCCTTCTTTCCCGGCGTGACCGAGGAGCTGGTCGAAGAGGCGCTCAAAAAGATCCTGTCCGATCAAACGTACGGTCTGCACGATGTCGAGAAGGCCGAAACATGGGTGCGCTTCACCCTGCAGATGATCCGCAAGGAGCTGAAGGCGCGCGCTCGCACCCGCAGCATGACCGAGATCAAGCACGCGATCGGGGTGATGAGTTCCTGCGTGGTGACGGTCAGCAAGGCGAGGAAGGAGCTATGGAAGGGTGCGATCCTGCAAGACCTCGTGACCGTAGGGCGCGAGGAGTATCTCGCCGACGCCGATGCCCACCATATCGGTCGCCTGCCACTCTTCATCAGCCACAGCATCAACCAGCTGCATATCCGGCAGTTCAACCTCGACCGGCTCATGGCCTGCAATGAGCAGCTGGCGCGCTGGATTTACCGCAAGCTCATTCACCGCTTCAAACATGCCTCGCTCCTGACGAGCTATCATTTCAGCTACCAGAGCGTGCTGGCGGAAAGCGCCCTGCTCCAGCAGGCGCGCGACAACGACAACCGCCGCAAAATCCGCGATGCACTCGATGAGCTGAAAGGCCGCGGTGCGCTCATGAGCTACACCGAGACCCTTAAGAAGGAAGGCCGCAAGGTGGTCGACGCCGTCTACGAGGTGCGCCCGACCGGCGAGTTCATCAGCGAGCAGAAGGCGGCGAACAAGCGCGACAGTGACGGGCAGCGCCGCGCCGTCGCCGCCGGTCTTCGCATCGTGCCCTCTGGGGATAACCTCGGCTGAGGGTGGTAGGTCTGACCCACAGAGGTGGTAGGTCTGGCTCACAGCAGGTGGTAGGTCTGACCCACAGTTGCCTTTTATCCACAGCACGCGCCGTCAAACCGGCCTTCGCAGCCGCGTTCAGGTGGTAGGTCTGACCCACAGTTGAGGCGTCAGGTGGTAGGCCTGACCCACAGTTCGCCCGCGAAGTGGTAGGTCTGGCTCACAGACGTGGTAGGTCTGGCTCACAGTTCACGCCGAGTGGTAGGTCTGACCCACAGTTCGCCGCGAAAAAACGGGTCTATCCGATTGATCGGTAAGGCGGATTCCGCGCGGGCCTTTGCCCCTATTCTTTTCTTTTTTTAATCATACTACGTATATTTAATCTTGCAGATCGGCCTCGCCGAAATCGCGCCGCGCTAACGCGCGGCCTAAATTGCGTGCGCCTGGTCGGCGCACAAGCATCACCTAAGCGGCATCCCGCTAACGCGGGATAACTCCACCGCCCTGCGCTACGCGCAGCCCGGCACCCCAGCCATCCTACTGACGAGCGCTAGCGCGCTCGAGGCGCGCCTGACGGCGCGCAGGTCGGCAATGAGTGGGGCGGATGCGGCGAAGCACTTCGCCAAGGCCCCACCCTCAGAACGCGCGGCAAGGCCCAAAAATTCGATTTTCCGGCCCTGCTAAACCTGCTGGGCTGCCCCCCCTGCCCAGGAGCGTGCGTTGCGCCTCTACGAGCATTTACGGGCGTTTACGAAACCGGCGCTGCGGACGGTTCGCCGCGCGCGCCTCTAGGAGAAGGGCCGCAGAAGTGCATCGGCCCCTGCGGCCCTGTCCGCGGTCGGGCAATCTGCGGGAACCCGGCGCGAACCCAACCGATACTAACTCCGGCAGTAGCGCTGTCGCCACACCTCACAGAACATTGACAAGAAAACGGATGATGGAAATCATGCGTTTGGGCGTGTTAGGGCAAGGAAATACGCAAAGAATCCAGATTCACAACACTCAGAAGATGAGGGTGTGACTTAGTATAAACTCAGTTTCCGCGAGAAAGCTTGTATACTGATTGTGGTCACGGGATTTTAGGGGAACGGAGGGACTTCCTTCCCCGCCTGCCGTGAACGTGCAGCCTTAGATGACCCCTGCCGCGTGTCGCGCGGATCGCGGGGCTTTCTCCGAACCGCACCCCCCTTATCCGAGTTGAGGTTCACGACGTGAACGCCCGCGCGGGTTTCCTCCGGTGAAGGAAAGCAGCAGGGCCGCCACTCCGAGGATAAAAAAAGACCGCCAACCGGGCAGGAAAGCGGTCTGCATTGCGGGAAGCGAAACCAAGTAATGACCAGTATAAATCATAAATACTTAAAGATATATTAATAACAATTAAATAAATATTCTCGCGTTAGCGAAATATTAACCAATGAAATGCTAGTCTAATCAAAAATAGCAAAGAGGAGGTGGTTGCAATAGCCAGATAGGGAGATGGCGCATGCAACCAATCGAGGTGAAAACGCTCCTTCAGGGAGCGGATTTCAGACAACTCGCCGACGGCTTTCGCGCCGCAGCGGCCCATCAGCGCCATCAGGCCGCAACCATCGCCGCCGAGCCGGTGCAGGACGACAGCGCGCGCCAGCGCGCTGAGATCGCCCTGCGTCACGCCGCGATGCTGGAGCGCGAGGCCCGCCGCTACGACCTCAAAGCCAGCGACCTGGCAGATGCCACTGCCCGCCTCCGGCTCGTGACCGACAAAAACGGCATCCCCCGTGACATCCTGATCATGCGCGCCGGCGCGGCATGGCCTCCGGCCCGCCAGGAGGCACCATGAGCCGCGATGTCCTGATCCTGACGCCGCCCCAGCGGCAGCCCTACGCGCCGGAAATCCTCTACTCCGCCTCCGAAGATGACTTCGCCGCCGGACGCGACGTGCTCATTCTCTCGCCTCGCGACGAAGACCCCGAACTCACCAAACAGCGCGCCGAGCTGGAGGCGGAAATCCTCCGCCAGCGCGGCGAGGTCAGCGCCGAGATCGACCGCTTGCTGGCCGACAATCACGAAGGCGAGCTGGACGAGCAGATCGCCCGTCTGGGTGCCGCTCTGCGTCTCCTCGATGCCGATTTGGCCGCTGCCCGCTATGGCTCCGCCAGCACCGTCGCCGCCATGACGGTCAGCATGCCTGCTCAGGCCGACAGCCTGCGCCAGATCGCCGATCCCGCCGAAGCCCGCTTCCAGTCCGGCAGCCTGATGGCCGAAGTGACCCTCTCGGCGCTTGAGCACCTGTCGATCTTCGACATGGCCGAGCGCTTCACGCCTGAGCACTTCGCGCAAATGTCCACCGCCCAGCTCGATGCCATCCGCCGCCGCAGCGATGCCCTCCTCGAGAGCGGGCTTCACCGCGCCCCGCAGGCCGACCGCGCCGTCGAAACGGCGCTCGGCGAAGCCGGCATCGACAGCGACTTCTTCCGGCAAAACCGTGACCGCTTCGCTGCCGACGCTGAAGAGGCCCGCCGCAGCGGCGACAGGCTCGATCTCGCCCGTGCCCTCATCCTCGGCGGCACCAACCGCGCCGAAGCCTTCCGTCAGGCCGGACGCGACGATCTGGCGGAGGCCGAGGAGGCGCTACGCGACGAGCAGATCGCCAATGCCCGCCTCATCGCCCGCGAGGAAGCGGCCCGCGAGGCGCGGCTTCTCGGTAAAACCGGCAAGGCAGCGGCAGAGCACATCGCCCGTCGTGAAGAAGAGCGAATGACACCCATCCTCGAGCAGGATCAGGCGCTGCGGGAGAGCTATCAGGCGCAGGGGCCAGAGACGGTGGGGCTGCATAATCAGCAGCAGGAAGAGCTGCGGCGGGATGACATTGAGGAGGCGGCTGATCAAACGCAGTTTGCGGTGGCGGGAGACTTCACAGGGTTCGATATTGCCGCGTTTGGAAGCGCCGCGCCGGAGCAGGCGAAGTCAACGCAAGCGGCCATAAATCTTGCCATTGAACAGGCCGCTCAGCAGTTCGCCGCGTCCGGTCAGCCGACGGGCGGGGCCAAGCCCGACGGTGAGCAGCCGGAGGCCGGAGAGGACGTCAGCCCGAAAACCGTTGCCGCTACCGCGCCGGAAAAGCCCACCCGCACCGTCTAACGCTGCCGTGCCTCCGCGCTTCGCGCATCCGGCACCAATGCCGTAATATCCTCGCCTCGCGCTTGCGCGCGTTTGGCGCCGGCGACCACTCCCGCCGTGCGCGGCAGCGTCGATCCGCTCACGAGGCATTGCTGCACAAGCGCCTGAACCTGCTCGTCCGGCATGTTGGGGGCCGGGTCTTTATCGGGGTTCTCCGTGCCGAACCGATATCCGGCCTCGAACGCCAGCGCGCAGCTCAGCCCGTGCGTCTTGCCGTTCCCCTCGTTCTTAAAGGACTCATGGATTGGAATGCCGGTATCGGTGCTGTTTTGCAGCGCCTGCCGCAAAATCTGCTCATAGGCCCCACGCGGGTTCTGCGGGTTGAACCACCAGTATAGCCCGTCAAAGGTGCCGCGCCGGGCCGCTTCAGCGACCGCCGTCTCGCATACTTCCGCCGTGGTCGCCTGCTGAAAGGTCAGACCCTTCTCTATTTCGGAAATCCGAAGCTTGGCGAGCGTGTCATCTTCCTGCTCGGTGACGCAGCTCCAGCGCACCTTATCGACGAAGGCGTCTCGGCCGACGAGGATACTTGCGATAGCAAACGGTGTATCAGGTGTGATGCGTTCTTCTGTTTTTCCGCCCATAATTCCTCCAATTAGTAGGATTGATACTATCACCGCATAGAGAAAAATCCGGGTCTGTTGTGTGACATTTCGATTAAGATTTGCGCCGCGCACCGGTATGACCTTCTGTAACGGGCGCGCAACAGGGCGAGATGCATGCAACCGAATGGGCTATTCGGTTGCATTTCTTGTTGAAGACAACGGATATTTGGGCGCAAACTGAGCGCTAATGAAGGGTGCTGCGACAGGATTACTGGCTACAACCGGCCATTTTGGGGTGCCTCGGCTGCAACCGAATAGCCCAAACGGGTGCGCCCATGCATAACCAGTCGCTCTATGGCCCCGCCGGTCGCCGCAAATACATTAACCGTGCCGAAGGGCTGCGCTTTCTCGACGCCGCCGCCGAGGGCGGTCTGGCCGATGCCACCTTCGCCGGATTGCTAGCTTCGACCGGCTGCCGGATTTCGGAAGGGCTGGCGCTTACCCGCTTTCAGCTCGATCCTGCCGATGGGCAGGTCTCCTTCCTCACCCTCAAGCAGCGCCGTACCTGCTGGCGCAGCGTGCCGGTCTCCCCTGCCCTCATGGCGATGCTGCTGGAGCAGTCCGAGATTGCCGGAGCATCCGAGCCGCTATGGAGCTGGTGCCGCCAGACGGCGTGGCGGCGGATGACCGCCCATATGCGCGCCGCCGGCATCGAGGGGCCACAGGCCTGCCCGCGTGGCCTGCGCCATGGCTTTGGCGTCGCCTGCGCTCTCGCCCGTATCGACCCGCGCGTCACCCAGCGGCTCATGGGCCACACCAAGACCGAAACGACGGCGCTCTATCTCGAGGTGCTCGGGCCGGAAGCCCGCGAACTCCTCGCGCGCCTCTGGGCGTGGGACGCGTTTGAGGCCCCTAAATGATATAGCATATGCAAAATATATTGCATATAAATTGAATATGCATATTATATAGATATGCATATAGATATGTATATAAATCGGATATTAATATGGATAGGCTAAACCCTATCCGGCATGATGATAGCGAAGGAGTCCACGCATGACCGTGATCGCATTCGCTAACCCCAAAGGGGGAACCGGCAAAACCACGGCTGCACTGCTGCTCGCCGAGCAGATCGCCCGCGCCGGCGCAAGCCTCGCGGTGCTCGATGTCGATCCGAACCAGAACCTGCTCGACTGGAAGCGCCGCCGCGATGAGGCGCAGAAAGACACGCCGTTCGAGGTGCTGGGGCGGCCGACGGAAGACGATGTCATCGACCAGCTCGATCAGCTCGCAGATAGCCGCGACTATGTCATCGTCGATCTCGAAGGCACCGCCAGCCAGATCGTGACCATGGTGCTGACGCGAACCGACCTCGCCATCATTCCGCTGGAGCCGACCCCGATGGAGACGCGCCAGGCGGCGCGCGCCATTGGCCTGATCCGCCGCACCGCGAAGATGGTCAATCGCGACATTCCTCACACGCTCGTCTTTACCCGCACCAATGCCGCGTTTCAGACCTCCGACGAGCGCGACGTGCGGGCAGAGACGGAGGAAAGCGGCGTGCGGCTGCTCAGCGCCTCGCTGGTTCGCCGCGCCGCCTATACCCGCATTTTCCGCGACGCGTCATTGCTGTCCGAGCTGCGCGGTCAGTCCGTCTCCAACCTCGAAGGGGCGATTACCAACGCGCGCGAATACGCGCAGGCCGTGGTGCGGCTGATCGAGGCGACGGAGGCCGAAGCGGCATGAGCAAGTACGGCTTTGGCGACGAGGAAGTCGAGCCGATCGCGCTGCCGAAAGTGCGCCGGCAAAGCCCGAAACCGCAGCCCGAGGCGGTGCGGGCTTCGGTCGAGGAGGGCAGGGCGCTCGGCTTCGTGCCTCGCGAAGTCACTGCAGAGCCGCCCTCCCGTCCGGCCCGCAAGCCGGGGCGGCGCAAGGGCGAACCCAAAAGTCAGATTCTGATCTCCGGCCCCGCGCGCGTCATTGATGCCTTCCGCGACCATTGCGAGGCCGGGGAGATCACCTACTGGGAAGCGATCGAGCGCTGGCTAGCCGACAGGGGCTGAGGGCTTGCCAGCTGGAGCGGCGGACGGCTGGCCGCCTCGGCTGCGGCCAGTTGCTGTTGCAGACGCCGCAACCGTCCGAACAGGACGTCATCGTCCACGCCGGCAGCTTCCGCTCGTTTGCGGACGAAGCGCAGCGTCTCGTCGAGCTGTTCACCGAGTTCGTCGATATGAGCGGGCACATCCGTATGTTCGAGCGCCGCGAGTTCGCCGTCGATGGTGTTGACCATCATCCCGTTATCGTGCCCGGGCTTCAGCGCTCGCCCCGCTTCGGTGAGCGTCGCCAGCCGGTTTCTCAGGGTTTTCGTGTCTTTTTCCTGCGCCCGCTGAGCCTCGGCGTCCTGGCGGATGCGTTCCGCCTCTTCCTGCTGCTGCGCTTCGCGGGCGCGGGCCGGCCCTTCCATCGCATAGATGATATTGCTGATGCCTCTGATGTAGGCATCATAGAGTTGGGAAGACATGCCAAGACCGTCAGCTCGCTTTCGATCGTAATCCTGGCAGAAAATTACATCCACAAGCGCCATCTTGGCAGCGGACACGCTCCCAAACGAGAAGCGGTTATTTTCACCTTTTTTGTGATCGTCGATCCAGAAGCGGAAATAGCGCTGCCGGTCGGGGTCGTAACTCATTCGGGCTTCGCGTTCGAGATACGCCAGATGCTCTGCGGCTTTCTTGCGTTTCGCCTTTCCCGATCGCCACCAAATGAAGGCGATCACAATGACGATAAACAACCATTCCACGGTTCGCGTCTCCGTTAGCGTAGCATGAGGGGAGGCATCTGCGGATCGATCCGGCGCACCGTTTCCGTTGCAATCGCCTGAACCGCCACCGCCGATTCGTCGATTTCTTCGAGCGCGACGTCGATTTCGCGTTGCCTCCGGCGGATTTCGACGCGAAGCGCGTCCGTCGTGTCAGGCGATAGGAAGGAGCGCGACAGCATATCCTTCTCACTCTCCAGCATCCGCTGATGGGTGGTGAGAACACCAAGGACGCCGCGGAATGCTTCCATCACCGCATCGATCTTTCGGGCGTGGGCTGCATCACCCGCGGAGATCATGCTGAGCATCACCTCCTTCTGATGGCGGGCGAGTTCCGCATCATATTCCAGCTGCTCGATCCGCCAGGCGAGTTCCTCGCGGCGAACCGCGAGCGCCAGCTCTCCAGCACGGCCCTGAGACTGGGAATAAACATGATCGCGCAGCAGCGCAGCGCCCTGCACAATGACGGGCACAACCAATCGCGTATCCACCGCCCAGCCCCCACTAGCCTGACGACATCCACCGTTTCGGCATTAGGAACGGACATATTTGCAGAGTCAATTCGACACATTCTTGCCATGGCATGCCGGGTTGGTGTTCACTTCAACCCGTCGCACAAAGGATGTGCAATGCTGGAGCTGGATAAGCCCCATAGCGGGTACGGCGAATTCGCCGATATCGTGCGCGCTGCCGGGCCGGAGCGCACGAAAAAGCCCGGATGGATTCACCGCCGCTTCAGCGCGCGCCGATACGACTATCGTTTCGAGCATGGCGTTGCCGTCGACCGGACATCTCGCGGGTTTGGTTTCGACAATGGGCGCACTACGTTCTTCATCCGCTCACAGCCGCGAGTCGCCCCTCCCGTCGATGAAGAGGTGCTGCTCGTTACCGGCACGCTGACCCACTCCTCGGGCAAGCCGGTGAAGCTGCCAAGGCCGGTTCTGCTTGGTTACGTCAGCCAGGAGACGGGTGTCGTCTATGCGAAGGCGAACTGGGCGCAGCTCCATGGCCGGCCCGTACTGAAATGGGCATTGCTGCTCGCGCTATTTGCCGTCGTGATCTACTTCTCCGAGATCGGCCGGCCCGACCCAAGCATGACCATCTTCGTTCTTTCCGGGCCATTTTTCTTACTGTATCTGCCTTGGCTTCCCGTGAAGCTGTGGCAGGTCTCAAGCGCCCGTTACGATTTTCGGGCGCATGTCTCGCAGCTGCATCGCTATCTGGAGGAGTAACCGATGGCGCGGCGACCGTTGAAGGATGACCTGCGAGACGAATTCTCCTACGCCGTCGCGGACATTCGCGGCGCGTGGGAGCGTGCCTGGTTCTCACAAACGGTCACACCAGGCTGGCACGAGCAACATTGGGGTGGCCACGGCGGTGACATGTCGGAATCCCAGCCGAAAACGCAGGCCGTCGTTCATGCCGACAACCCGCATGTCCCCTCCGCCATTGAGGGCATCGGCCATAGCGGCGGCGATGACTTCCATCCCGATCACACCCGCGACGCGGTACGCACCTTCTACGGACAGCAGACGCAGCAGGACTGGGCCTCCGCCTGTCGCAACGTGTTCGGCGAGGGCGAAGAAGCCGATCCCGCCGATGACGCGCTCGCGCCCGAGCGCGGGCCGAGGCTACGCCGCTAGGTTCCGGCATGGGTCTCCTCTTCCGCCGCCGGGGAGGGCTGTCCGCAGCGGGGCAGGAGCCTCCGTCGCTTCGCCGCAGCGTGACGCCGCCGCCGGCGATCCCCTTCGTGCGCGATCTCAACACGCCGTTGCTGAAGCTCGGCCCGTCCCTGGGCGACGACTGGCAGTTGCGCCACGCCTTCGAGGGCGTGCATGTCACCGGCTCCACCGGCAGCGGCAAGTCGTCCGGCAGCGGGCGACATCTGGCGCTTTCCTATCTGCGCGCCGGGTTCGGCGGCATCGTGCTGTGCGCGAAATCCGAGCCGGGGGAGTGGGATGTCTGGCAGGAATACGCCGAGCAGACCGGCCGGTCGGCGCAGCTCATCCGCTTCGACGATCAGGGCGTCTACCGCTTCAACTTCCTCGAATACGCCGCCCTCACCAATCTCGACGACAAGGGCCGGCTCATCACGATGAATCTGGTCGAGCTCATCATGAAGATGAGCGAGGCTGCCAGCCGGGGCGACGAATTGCAGGGGAGGGCGGCGGAGCAGCCCTTCTGGAAGCTGGCGCCGCGCGAATTGCTCTCGCACGCGATCGACGCGCTCTGGGCAGCCTGGGGGCGGCTCAAGCTCGACGAGATCGTCCAGCTGATCCTGACCGCGCCGCGCAAGCCGGAGGATTTCACCTCCGATAAGGCGCGGGAAAGCTCCTTCTGCCTGCAGACGCTGCACCGCGCCGCGTACGAGCCGGCCAATCCCATCGAGCCGCGCGACCTCTTCATCGTGCTTCAGTATTTTCAGCACAATTTCGCGACCCTCGATCCCGAGACGCGCTCCAACATCGTCACCACCATGACCAGCCAGTTCACGCCGTTCCTGAAGGGCGTGATGCGCGAGCTGTTCTGCACCGAGACGACGATCGTGCCGGAGCTGACCCACGAAGGGGCGATTATCGTGCTCGATCTGCCGGTCGACCGTTTTCGCGAAGCGGGCATGATGGCGCAGCATCTGTTCAAGTATCTCTGGCAGGTCGCAACGCTGCGGCGCGACACGCGCGAGGCGGTGCGTCCCTGCTTTTGCTGGGCCGATGAGGCGCAAAACTTCATCACGCCGTTCGACATGCAGTTTCAGGCGGTGGCCCGCTCGAACCGGGCCTGCACCGTCTATCTGACGCAGACCGTCTCCAACTACATTGCCATGATCGGCGGCGGCACGCCGCGCGAGACGACGATGGCGTTCCTCGCCAACTTCGTGACCAAGATTTTTCACCGCAACGACGATCACGCCACCAACGAGATGGCCGCCGAGATGATCGGCCGCAATCTGCAGCTCCGTGCCGGCAGCTCGCGCGGCTTTACCGCCGGAGAGGGGCGCAGCCGCGGCGACAATCAGGGCTGGAGCAGCGGTTCTTCCTCGTCTTACGGCAACGGAGGCGGCGGCTCGATCAATTCCGGCTTCAGCGGCGGCACCAATAGCGGCGTCAGCTTCAATAGCGGCTTCTCCGTCGGCAGCACCCTGTCCGAGCAGATGGACTTCGAGATCCAGCCCGGCGCCTTCGGCTATCTGCGCTCCGGCGGGCCGGAGAACGGTCTTTGCGTCGAAGGCGTGTGGTTTCAGGCGGGCCGTCGCTTCCGCGCCAATCGGGGCCGCAATTTCCTGTCGGTGGCCTTCGATCAGCGGGTGCGCTGATGCGGCTGCTGGCGCGGCTCATCTGCGGGATACTCGCCAACCCGCTGGTCTTCTTTGCGGTGCTGGGCGTGCCAGTCTTCCTCTGGCTCGAGGAGGGTATGAACCCATGGCTGGTGCTGCTCGTCTGGGTCGTGTTCGTGCCGCTCAGCAGCCGCGCTGCCAGCTGGCGCGAGCAGGACGCGAATGCACTGCGACCCTACCGGCCCAAACGCCGCCGTCCGCCGAAGGTCGAGCCGGAGCCGGAGCCGGCGCTGGTCAGCCTGACCCTGAAGCGCAGCCGGCCCGCCGAAGCCGAATATCCGGAACTGGCGGCGCGGCTGCCCCCGCCGCTCGTGCGGCTCGTCACCGAAGGACTGGTGCGCGTCGAGCAGGAAAACAGCGGCCGCACCACAGGCCACTAGCCCCGAGGGAGGCGTGCTGCCTCTGCTGCCGAGCGCAGCGGCGGCGGAGCACGCGGACACTCGCGGGAGAGGGTGAATGGTGGTGCCGCCCCTGTTCGGTGGGCGCGCGCGCTCTGTCCGCAACGTTCCTCTGCCGCCCTGACGCACCGCCCGGCTCGGGATGTCCAGCGCAAGCGCTGCGGACTCCGCTGGCGCGGGCCGGGAGGCAAGCCTCCGACATCGCCGGAACGGCGCGTCCCGATGGGGGCAGACGTTGCGAAAGGCGCAGCGTCCGAACCCAACCGAAGGAGGACGTAATGACCAAATCCAAACCAACCCACGACGTGGTGACCCGCGTCGGCAGCTTCACCGGCCGCGACGGCAAGGCCCGCGCCAGCTACCGCACTATCGGTGCCGCCTGGCCCGACGAGAACGGCGCCATCAACAGCATCCGGCTCGACGTGATCCCGATCGACTTCGACGGGGTGATCTACCTGCGCGAGCGCGAGGAGCGACCAGCAGCTGCCGAAGCAACCGAAGGGAGCGCCCAATGACGGCGCTTCTGCTTCCTCAGGCCATTCGCGAGCAATTGCTCGCGAATGGCCGCAAGACGGCGGAGCTGATCGATCACGATCCGCTGCCGGTTGTGAAGCTGTTCAGCCCCTACATGGGCGGAACCTGGCTGCTCACCGAGCTCGACCCGGAAGAGCCGGATATTGCCTTCGGCCTGTGCGATCTGGGCGTCGGTTTTCCCGAGCTTGGCAGCGTCCGTATCAGCGAGCTTGAAGGTGCGCGCTTCGGCAATGTGCCGGCCATCGAGCGCGACCGCCACTGGCGCGCGACTGGGCCGCTATCGGCCTATACCGATGAAGCCTTCAAGGCGGGTTATATCGTTGACCGGCTGCCGAGCGAGGTAGGGGAGGGCGCGCAATGAGTACGCACACCCGCCATCGCGGCCTCGAACTGTTCGACGTCATCGTCGACGAGCAACTCATGTGGGGATGGCGCATTGCGGCACCAGACCGGGAAACGGCATGGGCGATTGCCGAGGCGCGGCTCAACCTGGAAGGACTATGCCGGGCCGAAAGGCGCAGCTCTGACGCGTGTGTCTATGCCGTCGATCCGGTCGATCCTACCGAGGACGAGGAGGGCGCGCCATGAGCGCGCCTCTTCCCAGCGGTAGGCTCACCGAGTGGCTCTCGCGCTCGATCCTCGCCAATCAGACGCTGATCGTGAGCGACCTGCTGAACGAACGGATTTCGCGAGTGCGGAGCTGCTACGGCTGGGATTGTGTCGAGAACCTCCATGACGACGGCCCGGAAGCCCTGTAGGCATTTCTTGTCGAGCAGTCCGGTCTCGACGCCGATGCGCTCGACGCAGCCTGGCAGCTGCCCTTCGATGAACGCGAAACGCTCGCGCGAGGCCTCGGCTGGGAGCCCGAACCACAGGAAATCTTCGAGTGGTGGCTGGTGACGCCAGACCTTGCGGAAGCGCTGCGGCAACGCGGCGAGCCAATGTTTGCGTATGGCGGCAGCCACTGGTGGGGCCGCTGCACGACGGGTCAGGCCCTCGCCTTCGACTCCGTTCTTGGCCGCATCGCGTACGACCGTACGTTTGGCATTGAAAATTAGACCAATCTAGACTAGACTATGACCGATATGGAGATGGAACCTCACATCATGACGCAACGCATCTGGACGGTATCAGAGGCCAAGGCCCGCCTGTCCGAGGTGCTGCGTCGCGCCGAGGAAGAAGGGCCGCAGCGGATCGGCACGCGCCGTGGCTATTTGGTGGTCTCGGAAGCTGAGTGGCAGCGCCTGACGGCGCCGCGCCCGCGGATGGGCGCTTGGATGCTCGAGCATGTGCCGCAGGCCGGTGCGCTGGAGTTGCCGTCGCGAGCCGAGGCGGCACGGCCCAATCCGTTTGATCCGCGCGGGGCCGCGTGACGGGGGTGCTCCTTGATACGAACGTCATCTCCGAGCTGACGAGGCCCGACCGCAACCCGAACGTCGTGCGCTTCCTTGAGGCGCTGGAGGACGGCTACGTGTCGGTTATCACCGTGCACGAGCTGGGCTACGGGCTGGAACGGCTGACGGACGGGGCGCGTCGGCGACAGCTCGCCGAGACCGTCGAGCAGTTTCTGGATCTCTATGCCGACCGGATTGTACCTATCGGCGTGCCGGAGGCGCGTGCGGCGGCAGCGCTCCGCGCCGATCAGGCCGGGCGCGGGCGCACGCTGCATCTTGCCGATGCGTTGATCGCGGCAACGGCGCTGGTGCGCGGCCTGACGCTCGCCACCCGCAACACCGCCGACTTCGAGGGGCTGGGAGTGATCCTTCACAACCCGTGGGACGAGTGACCTGGGAGCAGTGCGCTACACCGGTCGCTGATTGTCGGCGTCGCGGCGCAGCCGGTCTCCGTACTGCATGATATGGATCTTGCTGATGACCGGCTCGCCCTCCGGCAGCTTGCCGAGCGGCGTCTTGTAGATCATCGGGCTGTATTCCTGAATGAAGGACACCTTGCGCCGCCGCAGCTGAAAGCGGAGATCCTCCAGATGCCGCCCGATCAGCCGGATGATGCAGTCCGGAAACATCAGGTCGATCTCCCACTCGATCCCGTCGAGATCGAGCGCCGAATACTGGATCATCGTCAACAGCCGATAGTCGAACATGACCCCTTCCGGCAGATCGAGCCGCAGCTCCTTCCATTTGCGGACGTCGCAATCGGCGCAGCCGCCGGGCATGACGCCATAGGCTTTGTAGTCGGTGGAGCCGACCGTCTCCTCCGGCGGCGCTTCGCGCCGGGCATCCGCCCGTTGCGGGGCGACGCGCTCGGCATGACTGGGCGCCTCGTCGCGAAGGGTGGACTGGCGGAAGAAATCTCTAGGGTCGTGGGCCACGCCGCACCTCCGGGACGAGATCATCCGGACTTTGGGTGCGATTGAACCGGTCAATCACCTCCTCCGTCCAGTCCTGAATCCGCAGCAGCGCCTCGCGCAGCCGCACCGGATCGCGCTTGCCGACGCCGGCAAAGGCGCGCTCCATCTTGCCGCGCATTTCGACCGCCGCCCAGCTATGGACGTTCTCGCGCACCTGCCGGTAGGCGTAGTGAATGCGGCCCATCAGCCCCATGGGCTTCTGCGGTTCGCGGTCGAGCGCCGCCGCGCGCACCAGGTCGCCGGCGGCGAGCGCCTCCTCGCGCTGCGCCGCCAGCGTGCGGTGATCGATGCGGACAGCGGAGCCAGCCTTCTCCAGAGCGGTGTTCGCCGCCTCGGCCCAGCTCTCGCGCCAGCGGCAGATCGGCATTTCTTTCTGTAATTCTTTCAGTGCCGCCTGCGCCTGCGCCTGCGCGGCGGCGATCGTTCCTTCGGGGCCGGACTGTTTGAGCAGGCGGCCCAGCAGGGCAACTTTTTTCTCCATGCTGGCAATGTCTTTCGGGTCGCTGCCTTCCGCCTGGCGCAGCTGCTCCAGCCAGAAGCGCGCGCCGCGCTCGGCCTCGGCGAGGGTGCCGTCGTCACCGAAGCGGCGCAGATCGTTCTTCAGCAGGCCAGCGGTTCGCTTGGCCTGAGCCAGCTGGCGGTACAGGCCGTCGGGAGTGTTCCAGTCGCGCTCCTTGTTGCCGAACAGCAGCCCCTTGGCGATCTTGTCCGGACGATCCTCGAGCCGGCGCAGCGTGAGCATGATGTGGGCGTGAGGCTGCTCCTGCCCGTCCGAGGCGGTGCGGTTATGAATGGCGATGTCGGCGATCATGCCGTCCGCGACGAAGGCCTTTTGCACCCAGTCCTCGACCAGCGCGACGCGCTCCTCGCGCGATAGCTCGCGGGGGAGGGTAATCTCGACTTCACGGTAAAGTTGAGCCGCTTTCTTGAGCTTGCCGTCGGTTTGGTTCACTTCGCGCCTTTCGACCAGGTTCCACAATTGGTGCCGGTCGGTTGCCCAGTCCGGCGCTCCCTCTGGTGCGAGTATCGCGGTGTGCTCGATGTCGTGCCCGTCTTCGGGGGCGCGCGAGAACCACTTGCCTTGGAGACTGTCGAAGAGTCTCTCTCCTGACCGGTACGCGGCAGCTGCGACAGCGGAGCGTCGAACCGCACCCCCCGGCTTGGGGTTCTTAATGTGCCGGCTCACCGCCTTGGCGCGGAGATGGTAGATCGCCAGTGTGAGGTCTCCCGTCGAACTGGCTTGCCGAGCTGAAGGCCACCTTCGTTAATCTGTAGGTGTGCACTTATACGTTTTTGTACCAAAAACGTGCCCACTTGTCCAGATTAACTGCGGTGGAAGCGGCCGATGGCCGCTCGCCCGGCAAGCATCAGGGCCATCCGGCATCGAGCCGGACAGCCCTGAGAACGGAAGCCCAGCCATCCACCGCTGCCATCGAGACAACGGCGGATGGGGGTTTGCGCTCCCTGGCCGCTGGGCCACCCACTCTCGCCGCCGTGGGAAGCGGGCGCTTCTAGCCCCTCCCGTCCCCGATCATCGGGGAAGCACGCTCTCACGTCCGCGTGGCCGTCATTCAAGGGAAGCACTCGGGCAGTACGGCCGGTCACCAGCATGAGTACATCCTGCTATCGAAGGCTGTGAAAGTGTCTATCCCTTCCCCTCAGCCTCGTGCCGCCTGAGCGCGTGCCGCAGGGTCGGCAGGCTCACGCCGAGTGTGCGGGCGACACTCTTCCGGCTCTCTCCGGCATCGATCAGCGCGGTGGCGACGCGTACCTGCTGCGCGTTCAGCTTCGGCTTGCGGCCTGGCTTTACCGGACGCGGCAGCGGAGTTACCGGAGGCTGAGCGCGACTGACTGTGGCCAGAGCCGAGATCAGCGCTAAGGCCGGAGCCGCTTCGGGCGGGCTGGTGTCGATTCCGTCGTCCAGCGAGCGCAGGCGGACACCGCGCCGCGTGAATTCGTCGAGCAGATCGACCAGCTCCGGCAGGGGGTGCCCGAAGTGGCCGAGATCGCCGATGACGAGAAGATCGCCCTCACCAAGCGTTGCAAGAGACGCGTCGTTTCCGGCGATGATCTCATCGCATCCCTCGGATTTGAGGCGCGCCGTTATCCGCGTGATCGCTTCATCCGTGCCATCGTCGAGCGGCACATAGCCTACCCGGCGTGTGCGTGTTTCTTCTCCTATTTCGTTCACCTGTTCCCGCGCCGACCGGCGGCGTGAGAACAGGCCGGCTCTTGAAAACATCATCGCCTACGATCCCGGATCGGTCGGGTCGATACCTTCCAAGGGTGAAGCCACTGAGGCAAGCAGCTCGACGAGCCACACTGACGCAAAAAGGAATCCGGTTTCCGAGATCAACGGCACATCGAGTTTATTATCCCCGATACATATGATAATATCCTTTATCCTATGATGGATTCCTCTATGATTTCTGAATTAGCATTATGCATAAAGCATATTGCTAATTGCTGACGACGGGGCTATGGTTTGGTGGTGAGAAAAGGAGACCATCATGACAGCAACCGACGCACTGGCTCGGATCAAAGCGGCGATCGACGGAGCCCCTCGCAACAGCTACGTCGCCGAGCTTC
>NZ_QHHQ01000016.1 GCF_003258595.1 Acuticoccus sediminis | reverse complement strand
CGCCTCAAGACCCTGAAGCGGCAAATGGGCGGGCGCGCCAACGTCGACCTGCTGCGCGCGAGGCTCTTGCCGATGCCATAGTGGCCTGCATCGAGAATGCGACAGGACCCCTATTCCACGCCGATCCACAGCCGACTTCATTTTGCAGCGTGGCCGCCGCGAGGAGGCCCCGAAGGCCGAAGAGATCGAGGAGGCGCTTGCCGCCTGATCCGACCCCGCAGCAGGCAGATCGAGCCGCCGCGCCAGATGGTGCGGCGGCTTTTTTCGTACGCGCCGGGCAGATGGAGCGCCGAGCAAGGCAAGGACGACCAAGACGAGGCGGATAGCCCAAAATTGTGCGGGCCGGCCGAGAGCTGCGCCCTCCCCCGGCCCGCACTGGCGCTTCGCGCCGAAAGCCGCGTTGCGACTAGATGTCGATTCTTAGTGTCTCCTGCAGGAGACAAAGCTCTTGCAATGTGTCTCCTGTAGGATACATTGTCGGAATGAGTATCGTTCCGCTTCCCGAGTTCGACAAGTGGCTGCGGCGGTTCCGAGAGGTACGTGCCCGTGCTGTCATTGCCCGTCGGATCGGGCGGATGAAGGCCGGCAACTTCGGTGAAGTCAAGCCGGTCAGCGGCGGTGTCAGTGAACTGCGTATCGACTTCGGGCCGGGATACCGCGTGTATTTTACCCAGCGAGGCCGAACGATCGTGGTGCTTTTGTTGGGTGGCGGCAAGGACAGTCAGCAAGCCGACATCGCGAAAGCGAAAACTCTTGCATCGACGATTGGAGATGTGGGCGATGACGAAGAAGATTGATGTGAGCACGCTGCCGGAGTTCGACGAGGCCGACTATCTCGACAGCGCGGAGGCGCGCGCGGCTTACCTGTCGGATGCCATGCATGACGGCGATCCCGCGGAGTTTCGACGGGCCCTCAGCCAGGTGGCGCGATCCCTCGGCATGGGGGAGATCGCCGCCGAGGCGAATGTCGGGCGGACGAGCCTCTACAAGTCCCTCGGCGAGCAAGGCGACCCGAAGTTCTCAACGGTGCTGCGCGTGATGGCTGCGATGGGATTGGGGCTTTCGGCCCGGCCGCTCGATCCTGCCGAGATGGATCCACGGCAGACTTGACCGGCCTGGACTGCTATCGTGCCCCTTGCCCTTCTAAGTTGATCGGGTGCGGTAAGTGCTCGCCTGCCTTCCGGCGTTCCAGGGGCACACCTACAGTAGGGTTCAAAGTGGAGTTGGAGTTGCCCCATTTCAGCGAACATTAATGAGAGGTTACTGATTAAAGGCGCAGCTTGACGGCACTTTCGTAGTTGATGTGTGAGAGGTAAGCGAGCGCGGAGTGGCGCCGGCCAGGATGGTCATCTTGGCATCAGCCTTCGTGCCGAACTTGCCCGATTGAGAAGCTCGCACGCGAGGGTGGCGAAATGGCACTTACGATGGCTTGGGCCAGTACCGGTCCAGCAGATCTCTGAGGGCGGCCTCGGCGGCGGCCCGGTCCCCTCCCCCCTTGTGGAACAGTGTCAGCGTCAGCGCCCTGCGATCCTTCCCATCGACCCGCAAGAGCGGCGCACCAGCGTCGTCGCAGATCGTGCCCGAGCCAATTCCTGACCTCTTGGGGGCTGTCTGCGCCTTCGCCGGTGTGCCAGATCGCGCCACCCGCTCGGCGGCGATGACCAGTCGGCGGATCATTTCTGGCGCGTTGGTCGGTCCCCCCACCACCCCGCCGTCACGCTGTTCGCTGATCCGGCGCGCCTCGACCAGGACGGCAGCGCGCATGTCGTCGGCCTTGAGGATCGGTTTGAGGGCGCCAATGTGCGAGATCTTCAGCTCGTACGGATCCGGAAATGCTTCGACGAGCTCCGGCGGCAACCGTGCCAAGTCGAGATACCGGCTGAGCCAGGCCTCCGACTGGTTGATCCGCTTCGCCATATCCTTCTGCCGGCCGTTATAGTATAGGCCAAGTGCCTTCAGATAATCTCTGGCACGCTCTAGGTCCGTAAGATCTTCCCGGGCGCGGTTTTCGAGGTCAGAAATTCTGAACGCCTGCTCATCGGTAAGCGTACGCACTTCGATGAGGTAGCGGATTTCCGGATGGTTGTTTCGCCGCAACCACAGAACGCTCCAGTGGCGCCGCGCGCCACAGATGACCTCGTAGTCGTAATGCCGGTCGTCGGAGACACGACGGACGATCGCCGGCACCTCCTGCTTGCCCTGCGCCAGGATGCTATCGATGAGATCGCGACAGCGATCGTAGTTGAGCGCGGTATAGTCCCGGTTGTGACGCTCCCAGATCCGGCACCGTGCGGGATCGACGAATTCCTGCGGATTGTCGACGGCCGCGCCCGAGGCGATCTCGGCGAGCCGGTTGCTCCGCCCGCCCAGAACACCGCCCCCACGCCGTGTCGACCGGTCCACCGGCTCCGTGGCCTGCTCGACCGAGGACGCCAGATCGCTCATGAAATTGCGGTTTTTCGAGCTCATACGACGCCCCACCCGAAGCTGATTGCAGGGCTGCAATTTACGCCCGTCATGCGTGCCCCTCTTTGCGTAAGCGGGCCAGATGGCTCGGCCAAGTCCTGCGGATTTCGAGTTCGATCTCGCCGTTCACCCCGTCGAGATATGTCAGGCACCGATCGCGGACGGCCTTGCTCGTCATCGGTCCGTCCAGTTCGTAGACCGTCATCAGACGCGCAGTGGCGTTGTCGATCTCAGCCGAGTCCTTGAGCGGCGTGCGCAGCATCGAATTGCCGTAGAGCTGGCGCATGAGGTCGAGCAGCCCCTTCTGCATCGACTTGCCCTCGTCGACCTTCGATGCCACGAATCGGAGGAACGAGAGCTGCGGGGCTAGATCCCGTGATCCGAGTTCGGCGATCGTTTCGTCCAGCATCGCTAGGAACGCGGCGGTCGACGAGAAATCCATTACCGTGGGCGGCACCGGGACGACGAGTGCGTTAGCCGCACGCAGCACCGACAGCGAGATCGCGCCGAGCGCGGGCGGCGGGTCCAACACGACGATGTCGTAGAGGTCCTGCACCGACGCGATACCCTGAGCCAACCGGTTGAGCAGAGTGCCCTGCCCTCGCGCCATGCGCGCCGCGAGCTCGTATTCGGACTGGAACAGTCTGAGGTTCGCCGGGATGAGATCCAGCCCGTCGAAGTGTGTCTTGCGGATCGCGTAGTCCAGCGAGACGCGCTCCCCCTCGCGCAGATAGGGATAGAGCGTGTCGCCTTCCGAAAGGTCGAGGTCCGGAACGTAGCCGAACAGCGTCGTCGCCGAGGCCTGGCTGTCGCAATCGATCAGGAGCACGCGATAGCCGCGGATCGCCAGATATTGCGCCAGGTGCACCGACACCGTCGATTTGCCCACGCCGCCTTTGAAGTTCTGCACCGCGACGATCGAGCACGGGTCGTCCGCATCGCGCCACGGACGTGTGCCGAACGTCCCGCGCATGTCGTTCAGCTGAGCGAGCGTGTAGCCGAAACGCCGCCCGTTCTCCCCGCGCGCTGGTGCGACGAGGCGCCCGTCGCTCTCAGCATCCCGGATGGCCGCCGTGGTGCGTCCGACGAGATCCGCCGCCTTTCCGATCGGAAAGGTTGGTTCCCGGCGCTCTGCGGCCCGCGCCCCCTGCGCCGCGGAGCGCAGCTTCTCGATGACAGTCGAGGACCGTCCCGCCAGAGATGCCACGTCGAGCAGCTCCGTCATTCGCACGTCATCTATCGTCGTTGCCATCTGTCGCACCTAATCACCGCCACACTCACAACGGCCGCATTTGCACATTCACAGACATTCACTCCCAAAAAGTGAAAGCCGGCCCATTTCGACATCCGAATGGAAAGCAGGCGCTCCATCCTGACCTTTTGGGGGCCGAGAGACCGCCTCGACGCTGGCGCGGCGGGCAATGCGCGTCGCCGGAGTCGGCAATACACTAACGGCCTCTCCCTTGCGATAATCTTCACGGAATGGCGCCACTTGCAGAAAAATGGTGGTGGCGCCTCCAAGTTCGAAAGTTGACCACAGCGCGACTCCCGATTTCGACTCATGGGCGATTCTCCAGCGCTGGACAACCGAAATTGAAGCCCTGCAATTTCCCGTGGCGAGCGACACTCCGATCACGCTGCCAAACCGCTTCGGAACACGGCGTTCACAGAGCGTCAGCGCGCCGAACAATCGACGGTTGAGCGTTCGGAGACACCAAGGCAGTCCGAGCGAAAACATTCTCGCAGACATATGCACGACCGCCTCCCGATGGACGTGTTCGTGATGAAGTGCCACAGCCGTCGGATCGGAGCGCCGAGCGATTCGACCGGCACGATGCTCAGACGGTCCCGTCGCCGCTAGGGGGCGCTCCATTCGACGACCACGCGGGCGATCACGTCGTCTCATACAAATCACGCCCAACGAGGTTCGGCCGCAACGTCGCAGCGGATCATCCGATCGTTCACTCCAAGGAAATGGCGTGACACGGAGAAGGGGCGCAGCGCGGATTCTCGGCATGCGCCTCGCCGCGTCGCCTCAAGAGATCGCGATAGCCCGACCGTCTCGACGCTTGCACGAAGAAGCCCCGAGAGAGCAGGCCCATCCTGTCCCTCGGCCATCGGCGAAGTCGGCCGGCTCACCGGATCCCGGACCTACGTATTCGGCATGGACGTCGCGCAACCCGGGCGGGAAGCAGGACCCA
Source organism: Acuticoccus sediminis (assembly GCF_003258595.1). NCBI lineage: Bacteria > Pseudomonadati > Pseudomonadota > Alphaproteobacteria > Hyphomicrobiales > Amorphaceae > Acuticoccus > Acuticoccus sediminis. The sequence goes on along the minus strand of NZ_QHHQ01000016.1, from coordinate 38,449 downwards.
GAGCGATGGACCCCGATAGGAAAGCTTTGCTGCGGACCGATCAAGGGATAGGGCCATCAGCTTCCTTCAAACCCCGAATTGCAGCCCTGCAATTCGCGTCACGGACGACCCCGCCGCGCGTAGAACGCTTCGCAAAATCCCTTCCAAGACTTCTCCAGTTTCGTTCCCGACAGGGACGTCAATCGGCTTCCCATGTGTTCCCGATAGGCGTCCGCGATCAGGTCCACATCCCATCCGCCGCCGACCTTGAGCGCGATCTCGCGCGCCGCTTGGCCGGTGGGTCCGAACTGAAGCCCGCCGTCCGGAAAGCGATCCCAGACCACCGCACCGTACTTGGCGCTTCGCTGCCGTGCCGGCGCGGCTCGCGGGGCAGGGGACTCTGGCGCCTCGACGCCGGGTGGAAGGGGCCCGACCTCGCGTTCGACCTCGCCTCTCCTGCGAGCGCGGCGGCCCGCCGAGTGCCGGCTGACCTCGTCGACCGTCATGATCTGCGCCGGCGCGTCCTTCGGCGTGAACCGGAATTCCAGTTCCGCGACCGCGCGGCCACGGCGCGTCTCGGTCCAATCGACCGTAAAGTGAGCCAGTTGGTCGATCTCGCCCTTGGCCACGACGAGGACCTTGCGCCTCAACTGGGCGAAGTCCGAGTATTTGGTCTCGTCGATCCCCAGAGCCGCACGCAACCCGACAATGTCGACTTTCCAGACCGGCTGGCGTCGATGCAGCCGCAAGGCGCCTTCTTCATACAGTTTTAGCGCGTAGGCGGAGCGAAATCCCAGCACCGCCTGGCGGTTCATCACGGCGTAGGTCTCCGACTCCTGGATCAGACGCCGCGCGTCCGCAGTGAACTGCCACTCGATCCACCCGGTCTCCTTGTCGCCCTCTTCGACTTCCTCCCACGAGGCCTGAATCAGATTGAACCGCTTCGTCGCTTTCTTGCCACGCCACGACAGATCGTCTTCGGCGAACAGGGTTCGATGCAGCTCTTCCAGCATGTCCACGATGCGCTCGTTGCCTTTGTGGCTCCTGCGAATATCGGCCTTTCGCATGCGGTGCGAGATGTCACGCCAGGCATCGCCGCCAGCCACGAGGATCATCAAGGCCATGAGCCTCGACGCCGTAAGGCTGAGCGACTGCCCCTTCACGAAGCGGACTTCTACGAGCTTGCCCGGCTTGGCGAAGTCCTCGCCTCCCTTCCGGGCCAAGACGGCGGCCACACGCATGGGCCGGGCGGAGGAGGCGTCATCCTCGTCCATGTGCTACTCTCATTCAGACACACTCGGTATCTACGATTCGTGGATAGATTCGTATCAACACTGCCTGTCCTGACCCCACCTAGTCAAGTCAGGTCAGGGGACGCCGCTCCCCCAGCGAAGACAGGTTTCCTCCCCCAACAGGTCAGGATAGTACCCCCATAAAGACAGGACAAAGCCCCCATAAAGACAGGACGGGGCCCAATCCCAGACCGAAATCAATCGATTGGCGCATCTGAATTAGAATCTCTTAGAATCTACGAATCCAAATTCGCTGATCCGAATGAGAGGCGTCGCATCCCATTCCTCGTCGGCCATGAGCCATGCAGCACCTATCTGACACGGTGAAATGCCCCGGTATCGACCTACGCCAGCGCCAGTCCGGTACTCTATCGCCGAGAATCGAAAACGAGCTGAAAAGACCTTCCACGCGAAAGCCCACGGCCGAGCACATTAGCCAGAGCCTATCATGCATTCCATCGAACTTTCGCCGGCGGCCCTCGATGCTGCCGAACAGGCGGCCGGCGACGGCCCCGTCGTCATGGTCAATCTTCTGAAGTTTCGCGATCGCCCCGATTATCCGCAGAATTTCGAGGGCGCGAGGTCCGATTCCCGCACCGGCTACTTCGAGGGCTATGTCGGTGGATTCATGGCGGCGTGCGGCGACGTCGGCGTCACGCCCCAACCCCTCTATGCGGGGAGGCAGTTCGGCGGAATCATGGTTGGCGAGGACGACGCGTGGGACGACATCGCGGTGGTGTGGTACGATCGCTTCGCCGATCTCAGGAGAGTATTGGCCAGCGAGACGTACATCCGCAGCGCGAAACCGCACCGCTTCGCCGTCCTCGCCGACTGGCGCTTCATCGCGACCCGCTCCCGGTAGCCACGCGGTGAGCGGCCGTTGAAAGCCGAGACCGCACCGGCGCGACCTCATGAAGGGGGCCGCGCCGGCATCGGCTTCGCGAGACGCCCCTACATGAGATCCTCGATGCGGATCGGCAGGGTGCGCAGCCGGCGGCCGGTGGCGTGGAACACGGCATTCGCCACTGCCGCCGAGACGCCGCACATCGCGACCTCGCCGAGACCCTTGGCGCCGAGCGCGTTGGCGTGCGGGTCGGGCCGGTCGATGAAGCCGACATCAATGTCGCCGATGTCGGCGTTCACCGCCATCACGTAGTCGGCGATGTCGCAGTTGAGATAGCCGCCGAAACGCGGATCGACCTCGGTCGCCTCGCGCAGCGCGTGGCCGATCCCCCAGATGACGCCGCCGCGCACCTGGCTCGCTGCCGTGCGCGGGCTCAGCACGCGACCGCAATCGGCGATCGAGACCACGCGCGGCACGCGCACCCGCCGCGTCCGCGGTTCCACCCGGACCTCGACGAAGTGGGCGATGTAGCTCATCGACGTGAACCCCGGGTAGACCGGGCCGGTGACGGCGAAGCCGTACTGCCGCCACTGGTCGAGGAGTGCCGAGTCCTGTCCGGGGCCGAACTGCGTCACCTCGACCTCGAGATAAGGCCGCTTCACCGTCGCGAGCTGCTGGTGGACGGTGCCGCCGATCTGGCGGCCGTCCAACAACTCGGCCAGCGCCGCCTTCATCTTCTCGGCCGCCGCGACGGCCGCCGGCGCCGCGCTGAAACTGCCCCAGGAGCCCGCCGTCAGGTGCTGCTGCGCGGCCGTGGTGTCGCCGATCAGGATCTCCAGCCGGTCCGCCTCGACGCCCAGCGCCTCGAGGAGGACGTTCGCGAGCACCGTGCGGATGCCCTGGCCGAACTCGTGGCCCGCGACCGCGAACCGCGTGCGACCGTCGGCCGTGACGCGCAGCGTCGCCAACACGGGGTGGACGAGGGCGGGGTAGGTGCCGCCCGCGACGCCCCAGCCGACGAGGGTCCCGTCCGCCTCGACCATGGAGCCGGGGGCCGGCGAGCGGCGGGCCCAGCCGAACCGCTTCGCCCCCTCGGTCAGGCACTCGTTGAGGAAGCGCGAGGACATCGGCTGCCCGGTGGCCGGGTCCGTCGTCGTGTCGTGCGCCAGGCGGTATTCGACAGGATCGCGGCCCAGCGCCGCCGCCATCTCGTCGACTGCACAGTCGAGCGCGAAGCACGCCGGATGCTCGTAGGGCGCGCGCATGTGGCCGGGGCTCTGGACGTCGGTCCGGATGTCGGCGGCGGTGCCGTTGTAGTTGTCGATCCCGTAGAGCCGGATCGCACCCAAATGGTACTCCGGCGGGAAGCCGCCGCCGCGCGAGTTCTGCTGCGCCGCATCGTAGTCGACGCCGGCGATCCGGCCGGCCTCGTCGGCGCCCATCCGGATGCGGTGGACGATGTGCGGCCGATGCGTCGCGACGTGGAAGATCTGCGCCCGCGGCATCACGAGCTTCACCGGCCGGCCGGTGAAGATCGCCGCCTGCGCGACGATCGCGGTCTGGCGCTGCGTCCACCCCTTCTGGCCGAAGGCGCCGCCGACCGTCGGGCTCTTCACGTCGATGATCGCCGGGTCGAGCTGCAACGACTGGGCGACGGCCGCCTTGATGGCGCCGACGTTCTGCGAGCCCTCCCAGATCGTCAGCCGCCCGTCCGCCCAGACGGCGGTCGTCGATAGAAGCTCGATCGGATTGTGATGCTGGGTGGGCGAGACGTACTCGGCCTCGATCACCGTCGCCGCCGAGGCGAGCGCCGCCGCGGCGTCTCCGGCGTGCACGCCCTCCGCGTCCTCGCGGACAGCGCCCTGCTGGTCGATCCGCACCGCGAAGGGCTCGTCGTCGATGCTCACGCGCACGGCCTCCGCCGCCTCGATCGCGGCTTCGAGGGTCTCGGCGACCACCAGCGCGACGGGCTCGCCACGGGAGACGACGGTCCTCCTCAACGTTGGCCGCGCGGCGCCCGGAAACGGACCCTCTTCCACCTCGTGCGGGAAGTCGTCCGCGGTGAGAATCCGTACGACGCCGGGGACCGCGCTCGCCGCGGATGTGTCGATTTCGGTGATCCGGCCGCGCACGGCGGGCGCAGGCACGGTCATTGCGTAGAGCATGCCCGCGAGCCGCACGTCGGCGGCGTAGGCGGCAAGGCCGCGGACCTTCTCGCGCGCGTCGAACCGCTCACGCTCGGGGTAGGGTGCAACGGGCATCACGCGTTCCTTTCGGCTGCGATCATAATGGCGTCGGCGACGGTGCGGGCGCCGAGCTCGATCTTGAAGGCGTTGTGGCGGCCGGGTCGCGCGTCGGCGAATGCGGCCCGTCCGGCGTCCATCGCGCGCTCGCGCGTCACGACGGCGCCGGTCAACACCGCCTCGGCGTCCGCCGAGCGCCAGGGCACGGTCGCGACGCCGCCGAGCGCGATGCGGGCGTCGGTGATCCGCTCACCCGACATCTCGAGCGCCACCGCCGCCGAGGCGAGCGCGAAGGCGTAGGACTCGCGGTCGCGGATCTTGTGATAGGTCGAGCGCCGCCCGGCCGGCGTCTTCGGCACGAGGATGGCGACGATCATCTCGCCCGGCTCCAGGACGTTTTCACGCTCCGGCGTGTCGCCGGGAAGGCGGTAGAAGTCGGCGATCCGGATCGTGCGGTCGCCGCCTGGGCCGCGCACCTCGACGGCGGCATCCATCGCCGTCAGCGCGACCGGCCAGTCGCCCGGCGAGACGGCGGTGCACGCCGCGCTGGTCCCGAGCACGGCCTGCCCGCGGTCGAGCCCGCCGATCGCGGCGCAGCCGGATCCCGGCTCGCGTTTGTTGCACGGGTAGGGCGCGACACCGCCCGAGACAGAACCGGCCCCGTGACGGAAGTACATGCAGCGGGTGCGTTGCAGGAGGTTGCCGCCGACGGTCGCCATGTTGCGAAGCTGTTGCGAGGCGGCTTTCCACAGCGCCTCGGCGAGCACCGGGTAATCGCACTCCAAAACCGGATCGCGCGCGACCGTGCTCATCGGCGCCAAGGCCCCGAACCGCAGCACGTCGCCCGAGGTGTCGACCGCGTCCAGTCCGGCAATCGCGGTGACGTCGATGAGGTGACGCGGCGCTTCGACCCTCAGCTTCATCAGGTCGTAGAGCGTGGTGCCGCCGGCGATGTAGCGGGCGCCTTCGCCGGCGGAGGCGAACGCCGCGACGGCCTCGTCCGCCGTCGCGGGGCGCGCGTAGGTGAACGGTTGCATCAGCCTTCTCCCATCTTGGCGGCGGCATCGAGGGTCGCGGCGACGATCCCGACGTAGGCGCCGCAGCGGCAGATGTTGCCGCTCATGTATTCGGGGATGCGTTCGGGGCTCGTCGCGTTGCCCTCGGCGACGCACGCCACCGCGGCCATAATCTGGCCCGGCGTGCAGTAGCCGCATTGGAGGGCATCGTGGTCGATGAAGGCCTGTTGCATCGGGTGCAGCGTGTCGCCGTCCGAAAGACCCTCGATGGTTGTGACCTCGCGACCGTCGATCTTGGCGGCGAGGGTGAGGCACGAGGCGACGCGCCGGCCGTCCACATGGACCGTGCAGGCGCCGCACTGGCCGTGGTCGCAGCCTTTCTTGGCGCCGGTCAGGCCGAGTGTCTCACGCAGCACGTCGAGCAGGGAGGAGCGGGGATCGATCTCCACCTCGACCGACTCGCCGTTGACGGTCGCGCGCACCACGGTGGCGCCCTGGCGAAGCGGGGAGCGCGCCGCCTCGCCTTGCGCCGCCGCGCCGCCCGCGCGCATGAGCGGCACGGCTGCGGCGGCGGCCGCTCCGGTCGCGAGCGCATCGCGGCGGGTGATCGGGAAGCCGGCGCCGCCGTCTCGGGTCTGGGTTTTGGGGGTGTCGGGGGGAACCAAATCGTCGGATCTGGATGAGGCCATCGTCGAAACTCCTCTTTGGAACAAGAGGTAGTCGCAACTGGTCCCGGACGCGCCGCCTCGGGCGTCCACGAAACCACACCGTCAGTCCAAGCCTGTCACGCCTCGATCCCCTCGGCGCCGTTCGCGTTGCCGAGCCGCCGGCGGTAGGCCGCGGGCGAATGACCCGCCCAGCGCTTGAACGCCTTGCTGAACGAGACGTCCGAGGCATACCCGATCGACGCCGCGACGGATTTTACCGGCACGCCGATGTCCGCGAGCTGGATCGTCGCCTGGTACATCCGCCAATCGGTGAGGAAGTCGAGCGGCGGCTTGCCGACGACGTCCCGGAACCGTGCCGCGAAATGCGAGCGCGACATTCCAACTTCCTTCGCCAGCGCCGCCACGGACCAGGTCTCGTGCGGCGCGTTCTGGATGAGGACGAGAGCCGGGGCGATCCGGGGGTCAGCGACGCCCCGCAGCCACCCTGCGGGGAGGCTTGCGGCGGCGAGGTGGTGCCTGACGATCTGGATGAAGAGGATGTCGGCGAGCCGCGTGCAGACGGCCGCGGCCCCCGGCGCATCCGGTACCAGCTCTGTCTCGAGCAGTGAGACGAGGCTCGCCACCGACCGCGCGGCTTCAGGGTCGCCACTCGTCTTGTGGTGCAGGATCGGCGGCAGGGCGGCGAGGACCGGGTTGCGGCGCTTATCCTCGAACGCGAAGACGCCGGAGATGAGGCGGGTCACGGGCTGGCCATCGCCGAACGAAAGGTCCAGCGCCTTGAACCGAGCGCCAGGCTCCCAGGGGGAAAGTCCCATCTCGTCGGCGATATCGCTCCAGGAAACCGGCGCGACGCCGGGGCGGGCGAGTAGACGATGGGGCTGCCCGCCCGGCAGGATGACGACGTCGCCGGACGCCAGCTGGAAGCCCCGCTCGCCGGCGAGTTCAACCCAAGCACGCCCCGACAGAACGATGTGGAACGGTGCGCCCTGCAGCGCGGCCTTCGTGAAGCCCCAGTCGCCGGCCAGCGACATCCGGCAGAACACCGTGCTGTCGAGCCGCAACCTCTCCAGGAGATCGTCGAAGAGCTGCATCCGCGTCAATCCCCCCGGCCTTCGCCACATCCCGAGCGCAGAGCGCGCCGCGGACGGCAGGTGCATTACCCGAGGCGCTGTGCCGTCGGCGTTCGTCGAAAGGACATCAGCGAGCCGGGCGACGCTCGCGGCCGACGACGAAGACCGGTGCGGCAGTGGACACTTGCCGCCGTCACGGGGCGCTCAGCCCGAGGGCCGGCTCGCGCTCAGGCCGCCCCGCTTCGCGGGCGGCGGCCACGTGCGGCGTCGGCCGAAACGCCACCGGGGACCGCACGCGCTCGACCGCCGGTGTCTCCCGGTATAGAAGTTCATCGGCGATGGGCGTGAGGCCCGGCGCCCAGTTCGGCAGCGCCACCGCCTTCAGGGCCATCGCGTCGCGCTTGGGCGGGGTGCCGAACTGGCGCGTGTAGTCGCGACTGAATTGCGACACGCTCTCGTAGCCGACCTTGATCGCCGCACTCGTCACGTTGGCCGACTCGGCCACCATCAGCCGGCGCGCCTCCAGGAGCCGCAGCTGCTTCTGGAACTGCAGCGGCGAAAGCTGCGTGATGAGCCTGAAATGATGGTGGAAGGACGACAGACCCATTCGCGCCGCCTCCGCCACCTCCTCTACCCGGATCGTCCGCGTATAATTCTGCCGCAGGAAGTGGACCGCGTCGGCGATCCGCCGCGTGTGGCTGTCCGAGCGCACGATCTTGGCGACCTCGCCGCCGTTCGGTCCGGTCAGGAGCCAGAAGTAAATCTCCTTGAGGATGGCCGGATAGAGGATCGGAACGGCCTCGGGGGTCGCCAGCAGGCGCACGAGCCGTGCCATGCAGTCGAGGAGCGGCTCGGACAGCGTCTCGACGAAGGCGCCGAGCTGCGTGTCGGTCGGCGTCGGCGGGGCTTCGAGCTGCTCCATGACCTCGCGCAAGAGGCGGGGGTCGAAGTCGATTGTCAGCCCGAGAAAGGGCTCGGTCGCGCTCGCTTTGGTCACCGTCCCGTTGCCGGGCACCTCCACGGTGACGGCGACCGCCGTCCCTTCCGCATAGTTCAGCACTTCGTCGCCAACCCTCAGCTGCTTCGCCCCCTGCGCGACGACGCACAGCGCCGGCCGGTAGAGCCTGCGGAACGGCATCACCGTCCGGCTCGTGCGCATGATGAAGGTGTCCTGCATCGGCGTAGCATAAAGGCCGTCGCCGCCCCCCATCTCTGCGATGTAGGTCTCGAGGGCCGTTGTCAGCGTCGAAGCCATCGCTCATCCCCGCAAGTGTGACTGTGCTTGGCGTAGCTACGCAGTCGACCCTGCCGCTGCCAGAGCGATTGGACGAATAGGCAAGTTTTTCGGGCGCACGGGCAAGCGGGGAGGGGCCCGCAACCGCATCTTCCACTCCGACGATGCGCTCGAAGGATGGACGGCCCCTCGCGGCCCGCCTTTCCAGGTCGCCGATCTCCGGTCGGGCCCGCACGGCGCATCGCTCATCCGGCCAGACGATCAGGTAGTGGAGTTCGCCATGGTTTCTCTCACGCTAAACGGGCGCCTTGTCGACGTGGAGGCGCCCGAGGACAAGCCTCTCCTGTGGGCGCTCAGGGAAGATGCCGGCCTTCTCGGGCCCAAGTACGGTTGCGGCATCGCCGAGTGCGGGGCCTGCCGGGTCCTGGTTGACGGGCAGTCGACCCCGTCCTGTGTGACCTCGCTCGGTGCCGTCGCGGGCCGAACCGTGGTGACGGTGGAGGGCCTCGCCGCTCCGGACGGCACGCTGTCCGCGGTGCAGCAGGCCTGGATCGACGAGCAGGCGCCCCAATGCGGCTACTGCCAGCCGGGTTTCCTCGTCGCCGCGACGGCGCTTCTGGAGCGCGTCCCCGATCCGACCGACGCCGAGATCGACGCGGCGATCACCAACATCTGCCGCTGCGGCACCTACCCGCGCATCCGCCGCGCGATCCACCGCGCCGCCGCACTGCGGGCCGAAGGGTGAGGCCGGCGATGACAAAGCTCCTCTCCCGCCGCACGTTCCTCCTCACCGGTGCGGCCCTCGGCGGCACCGCCCTCGTGGCCGCGCTCGGCGGGCTCGGTTATCTCGCGACCGTCGACGTCGACGGCCTCGGCGGGTTCGTCGATGGCGACGACGCGGTCATGAACGCCTTCGTGACCCTCCACGACGACGGCCGCGTGGTCGTCAAGGTGCCGCGCACCGAGATGGGGCAGGGCATCCACACCGGCCTCGCCATGCTGGTGGCCGAAGAAATGGACATCCCGTTCGACGAGCGCATCAGCGTCGAGCATCCAGTGGAGCTTCTTCCCGTTTATGCGCACTGGGCCCAGATGCTGGGCGTGCGCCCGGAGGAGCCGCAGGGGCCGGTCACGTGGATCGGCCGGCGCCTGATCTCGTCGATCCCGCTCATCACGACCGGCGCGTCCGCGTCGACGCTCAACCTGTGGCACCCGATGCGGGTCGCGGGCGCAGCGGCGCGGCACATGCTCCTTGCCGCGGGTGCCGCGCGCCTCGGCGTTCCCGTCGCCGAGCTGACCACCTCCGACGCCGCCGTCCATCACGCCGCGTCGGGGCGAAGCATTCCCTACGCGGATCTCGCGCGGCAGGCCGCCGTGTTGGCGCCGCCCGACCGGCCGGCCCTGAAGCCGCGGTCCGAGTGGCGGATCATCGGTCGCTCGCAGCGTCGTGTCGACATCCCGGCGAAGGTGAAGGGCGAGCCGGTCTTCGGCATCGACGTCGTCCTGCCGGACATGCTGCACGCCTCGATCCGCCACGCGCCGGTCTTCGGGACGAGGGTGGTGCGGATCGCCAACGAGGCCGAGGTCCGCGCCGAGCCGGACGTCCTCGACGTCGCGATCATCGAGGACCGCAGTGTGGCAGTCGTCGCGCGCTCCTGGTGGCAGGCCGAGACGGCCGCCGCGCGGCTCGACGTGGAGTGGAGCGCATCGGAGGCCGACGCGGTGTCGAGCGACGCGCTGGACGCGCGTCTCGCGGACGCGCTGGAGGGCGGCGAGCCGTACATTCACGTCGAGGACGGCGACGTCGGCGCGGCCTTAGCGGTTGATGGAGCCCGGGTCGTCCAAGCGACCTACGTCGCGCCGCTGGTGGCCCATGCCTGCATGGAATCGATGAACGCCACCGTGGTGCTGCGGCCAGGCGGGAGGGCGGAGGCATGGGTGCCCTCCCAGTCGATCAGCCTCACAAGATGGGCCGTCTTTCGCGGCATGGGGTGGGCCGGTGTCGATCCGGCGGAGGTCGTCAGCCACATCACCATGAACGGCGGCGCGTTTGGACGCCGCACCGAGACGGAGGTGGTCGCCGAGGCCGCCTTCCTCGCCGCGCGCCATCCCGGCAGGCCGGTCAAGCTCCTGTGGCCGCGCGAGGAGGACATCGGGCGCGCGATGTATCGCAGCCACGCGCGGGCCGGGCTGACGGCCGTCCTCGGCGCCGACGGACTGCCCGCCGCTTGGGATGCGCTCGTCGCCGCGCAGTCGCTGATGCAGTCGATCGGGAGCCGCACGCTGCCGATCACGCCGAGCCCGGACGGGGACCGCCTCACCGCCGAGGGTCTCGAGAAGCCGTACTATGCGCTCCCCGCCAGGCGGGTGCGCAGCGTCCACGTCCCCTCGCACGTGCCGATCGGCCTGTGGCGATCCAACGGCTTCAGCTTCAACACCTTCTTCGCGGAATCGTTCGTCGACGAGTGCGCCGCCGCCGCCGAGACCGATCCGGTGGACTATCGCCGCGCCCTCCTCGCCCGAAGTCCGCGGCACCTCGCCGTCATCGAGCGTGTGGCCGCGCTTTCCGGCTGGGGCGCGCCCATGGCGGCGGGGCGCAGCCGTGGCATCGCCATGGAGCACTGCTTCGAGAGCATCGTCGCTGTGGTCGCCGAGGTCATCGTAACGGGCGACGGCGAGGTTCGGGTCCCGCGTGTGTTCTGCGCCGTAGACGTCGGCACCGTGGTGAACCCCGACGCGGTCGTCGCGCAGATGGAAGGCGGCATTCTCTTCGGCCTGACCACGGCCCTGATCAGCAGGGTCACGCTCAGCGATGGCCGCATTGAGCAGTCCAACTTCCACGACTTCACCATGCCGAGACTGGCGAACGCACCCGAGGTGGTGGTGGAGATCGTGCCGAGCGAACTGCCGCCGGGCGGGGCAGGGGAGCCGGGCGTCGCTCCCATCGCCGCTGCGGTCGGCAACGCGATCTTTGCCGCGACGGGGACCCGGCCCCGCTCCCTCCCGCTGGCGCTCGCCGAGACCACCGGGGCGGGGCGGCTCCGCACCGTCCTCGCCGCCGAGGCCGGTTGAACCGGCGTACCGCGACGTCCGCCACCGGGCTCCTGCGACCGCGAGCGTGGCGCGCCGGCTCCGCCGCCGTGACCCGTGCTCCGCTGGCAAACCGACCTCATTCCGAAGGATCGAAAGCATGTTCAAGACCTTACGGGCCACCCTGCTGACGGCCGCCGTGGTCGTCGAGACCGGCCTCTCGCTCGTCGGCCCGGCCTGCGCCCAGTCGTCGGGGCCGGACGCGGCTCTCGGCATCTGGGAGACCGCAAACGGCGACATCAGGTTCGAGATGTTCGCCGATGACGACCGGTACGCGGGCCGCATCATCTACGGCGCGCTCATGGTCGAGCCGGACGGGACCTTCAAGCGGGACGTCAAAAATCCCGATCCCGCTCTGAGGGGGCGCTCCCTGGAGGGCATCGTCTTCCTCACCGGGCTCACCTGGGATCCTGAGGACCAGCGGCTGGAGGACGGCAGCCTCTACCTGGCGCCGAGGGGCGAGACCGCCTCGGCGCGCGTCACGGTCGAGGGCGAGACGATGGAGCTGCGCGCCTATCGCGGCACGCCGATGCTCGGCCGGACGCTGGAGTTCCGTCGTGTCGGCCGCTGACGCGCGCGCCGGCCGGGCCGTCCGTCTCGTCAGAGGCGCCTCCCTCGGAACGGAGCCCGGCGGCACGGCTCGTCACGATCGACCACAGGAGCAAACGATGCTGGCACCGACACCGAAAGCGCGATGGACGGCGGCCGACATCCCGTCGCAGCAGGGACGCACGGCCGTCGTCACCGGGACGGGCGGTCTCGGCTATGAGATCGCCCTGGCGCTCGCCCGGGCCGGCGCGGGCGTGATCATCGCCGGCCGCAACCCCGAGAAGGGGGAGGCGGCGGCCCTCCGCATCGCGAAGACCGTCCCCGGCGCGCTCGCCACGTTCGAGGCGCTGGACCTCGCGCGCCTCGAGTCCATCGCCGACTTCGCGTCGCGGATGGCGACGGGTTTCGGCAGCATCGACCTCCTCGTCAACAACGCCGGCGTCATGACGCCGCCGCGCCGGCAGGAGACCGCGGACGGGTTCGAGCTGCAGTTCGGCACCAACTATCTCGGCCACTTCGCCCTCACGGCGCGCCTTCTGCCGCTGCTGCGGGACGGGGCGGGGGCGCGTGTCGTCACCGTGTCGAGCATCGCGGCGCAGGGCGGTACGATGGACCTCGACGATCTCGGCGCGACGTGGTCCTACAGGCCGATGCCGGTCTACGCCCGCTCCAAGCTCGCGTGCCTGATGTTCGCGCGCGAGCTGCAGCGCCGAAGCGAGGCCGGCGGGTGGGGCGTCGCCTCGATGGCCGCGCATCCCGGCATCGCGCGGACCGAGCTTCTCCACAACGCGCCGGGCCGGTGGAGCATGCGCGGGATCGCCCGGTCGGCGCTGTGGTTCCTGTTCCAGCCCGTGGACCAGGGCGCGCTGCCGATGCTCTACGCCGGAACGGCGCCGCAGGCCGTTCCCGGCGTCTACTACGGCCCGGACCGCATGAGGGAGACGCGCGGGCACCCCGCGCCTGCCAAGGTGCCGCCCGCGACGGACGATCCGGCAACGAACGCGCGGCTGTGGGAGATCTCCGAGGCGATGACGGGCGCTGGATTCCCATGACCGGCGTCCCGCAGGCCCGCCCGGTCGCCATCCCGTCCTCCCCGAAGAGGGCCGGCGCGAAAAGGTCCGGCCGTGGAGTTTGATCCGCTCGGCGCCGGCATGTCCCTCGTAAGCGGCCATGGGCTCGCCGGCGTCTTCGCCCTGGCGCTGGCGGAGCGCATCGTCCCGATCATCCCGTCCTACGGGCTTCTCTTGGCGCTCGGCATCATGGCGGCGGACGGCGCGTTCGGCCTTCCCGCCGCCGTCACTGCGGCTACGCTCGGCAGCGTCACCGGCTGCGCCGCGGTCTTCTGCGGCGTCGGCAGGCTGGGGGAGGCGCGATCCACCCGGTTGGTCATGAGGTGCGGACGCTCGTGCGGCCTCTCCGCCGAGCGGATCGACCGCGGGATCGAGGCGGTCCGACGGCGGCAGACCATTCTGGCGTTCGCCCTTCAGCTCGTTCCGACCGTGCGTCTGTTCGCGCCGGCCTTCGCGGCGCTGGTCGGCGCGCGCCCGCGCGGCGTCCTCGCCGCGTCCGCCCTCGGTATCGCGGTCTGGAACGCCATGTTTATCGCCATCGGCTTCGGCGCGGCGCGGTGGGGCGAGCCGACGAACATGACGACGCTCACCCTCGCCGCGCTCGGCGCCCTCCTCGCCGTGGAGGGCGGGTTGTTCTGGACCTTGCGCAAGATCCGCACGGGGAGGGGCCGACCCGACGCGTCCTCCGCGCCGTGCTGACCGCCCTCCAGCAAAAACGGGGCACCATGACCGACGACACCGTCGCCGACGCGTTCGGCTTCTTCCGCGCCTGGCTGAAAGATCCGCTCATGGTCGCGGCCGTCGCACCGTCGGGGCGGGCACTCGCCAGCCTCATCACGTCCGAGATCTCGGACGAGACCGGGCCGGTGATCGAGCTCGGCCCGGGCACGGGCGTCTTCACGCGGGCGCTGATCGCCCGCGGCGTCCGGCAGGAGGACCTCGCCCTCGTGGAGCTCGGCTCGGAGTTCGCGATCGCGCTGCAACTGCGCTATTCCGCCGCGCGAACGCTCTGGATGGACGCGGCGCGACTTTGCGAGGTCGAGCTGTTCGATGGCGCGCCCGCCGGTGCGGTCGTGAGCGGACTGCCGCTCCTGTCGATGAAGGCGGGCAAGGTGCTCAGGGTCCTCACCGGCGCCTTCGACAAGCTGGAGCCGGACGGCGCCTTCTATCAGTTCACCTATGGCCTCCGGTGCCCGGTCGGGCCGCCGCTCCTCGCCGAGGTGGGGCTGAGGGCCGAGCGGATCGGCGGCACGCTCGCCAACCTCCCCCCGGCCTCGGTCTACCGGCTGACTCGACTGCATGGCGACCCTCCGGCCCATCGCCTGCGCCACGTGTCGTGACGATGAACCGCGCTGCCGACTGCGGCGTGGCGGGGCCGGCGGGGCGATGCTGGTGGCGCGGCGCGCTCGACCCGTCCCGCCGACGGGATCGTCCTGGACTCTGAAATCTCAGTCCAGCGGCTCGTTGTTCTCCACCACGGTCCGGTACGCGGCGAGGTCGAGGAACGCCTCGGCGCGGGTCACCTTGCCGTCCTCCAGCGTGAAGATCCAGACGAACTCGTTATGGTAGGGCGCGCCGGAGGTGGTGGTGGTGCTGCCGGAGAAGCGTACGACGACGGTGTCGTCCTCCGCCCAGATCCGATGCACCTCGGGCCGGATGGGGGCGACGAGCCGCGAGACGAGCGGGACCGACGCACGCTCCACGAAGTCCTCGCGGCCGACGTATGTGCCGGCGACGGGATCGGAGCCATGGATCGTCCACACGACGTCCTCGGAGAGCACACGGGCGAAGACGTTCTCGCCCCTCGCCCACGCTTCGTAAGCCTCCCGGACGATACGCCGGTTGTCCTCCGCCGTCTGCGCTTGCGCGGAGAGCGGCGCCGTGAGGAGAGAGGCGAGCAGGGCGGCGACCGCGACAAGGGGCGCCCGCCGGCGGCGGATCAGGGACCGCGCGAGGGTCATCGTGCGGTCTCCTCGCGGTACATGATCATCCCGCCGTGATGCAGCACCCCGTCGACGAACGTTCCGTCGGCAGTGAAGCCGGTGTCGTCCCAGTACTGGATCTGGTTGCCGTCGATCTCGTAGCGGCCGGTGTAGGCGCTCTGCCGTGTGCCTCGGGTCTCGTCGTAGCGGCCGTTCGGTAGGAGCTCCTGGCGGACGTGCCCGTCCTCGGTCACCCACATGCCGACATAGGGATGGTCTGTCATCGCCGTCTCCGTTTCGCTCGCCTGTGCCGTTCCCGCGATCGTCATGAGGACCGCGGCCGTCAGCGTTCTGCGCAGCTTCGTCGTGTTGGTGCTCCCGCTCATCAGTGTGCCGCCGCCGTGGGGCGGATGGTGATTTCGTTGGTGTCGACGTCCGCCGGTGCCTCGACGACGTGGCGCACGGCCTTCGCGATCGCGTCCGGCTGAAGGGCGATGGCACGCCACGTCTTCATCGCCTCGGCCACCGCTTCGTCCGTGATCGAATCGGCGAGCTCCGATTCCACGACGCCCGGGTTCACGTTCGTGACGCGGATGTGATCGCTCTCCTGACGCAGCCCGTCGGAGATCGCGCGCACGGCGAACTTCGTGGCGCAGTAGACCGCCGAGTTCGGCCATACGGCGAGGGCGCCGATCGAGGCGATGTTGACGATCTGGCCGAAGCCCTGGCGGTTCATTGCCGGCAGGACGGCCGCGATCCCCCACAGGACGCCCTTCACGTTGACGTCGATCATCCGCTCCCACTCGTCGACCTTCAGCGCGGCGAGCGGCGACAGCGGCATGACGCCGGCGTTGTTCACGAGGACGTCGATCCGGCCCCACTCGTCGAGGGCGCGGTTCGCGAACGCCTGCACGGCGTCGCGGTCGGTGACGTCGAGCGGGGCGGCGAGCGCCGTTCCGCCGGCCTCGTTGATCCGGGCGGCGAGGGCGTCCAGCCGGTCGGTCCGCCGGGCCCCCAGCATGACCTTCGCGCCGGCGGCGCCGAGTTCGGACGCGATCGCCGCGCCGATCCCGCTGCTGGCACCGGTCACGAGGATGACTTTGTCGATACGCTCCATTCGGATCCTTTCCCTGCCGCTTTCATGGCGGTCGGGGTCTGACGTGGCCACCGGGCGCCGGTGCCGATAGAACGGAGATGCGATAGTCTTGCACGATCGTCCAAACGCGCCATTTTCAGGCTCGTGCAACAGATCCAGGACCTCGCCGCGCTGATCGCACGCCACCAGCAGCAGGACGGCGCCCGCGAGACGATGCTGCCGGTCGTCGGGCTCATCCGGCTGTCCGAGCGCAGCGAGCGAGCCGATACGACCTATCCGCCCTCGTGCTGTCTGATCGGTCAGGGTCGCAAGAACGTGCGCATCGCGGGTCGCGACCTCGTGTACGATCCGGGACACTACCTCGTCGTCGGGCTGGAGTTGCCGGCACTCGGCGCGGTCGTCGAGGTCAGCCGCGAGGAGCCCTATCTCTGCCTCAAGGTCGAGCTCGATCGCGCTGTCATCTCGGATCTGGTGGCAGGCCGCGACGCGCCCCAGCGCCGCATGCCACCGCGGTCGCCGAGGTGACGCCGAGCCTCGTCGACACGGCGGTCCGCCTCGTGCGGCTGCTCGACGACCCCGACGAGGCCGCGGCGCTGGCGCCGCTGGTGCTGCGCGAGTTCCATTACAGGCTCCTGAACGGGCCGCAGGGCGCGCTCGTCCATGCGATCGCGGCGCCGGGCAGTCGCGTCTCGCGCATCGCGAAGGCCGTGGACCATCTGACGCGGCACTTCCGCGACGAACTCGACATGGGCGAGCTGGCCGCGCTCACGGGCATGAGCCGCTCGTCGTTCTTCGCCCACTTCCGCGCGGTCACCGCGATGACGCCGCTCCAATATGGAACCCGGCTGCGCCTTCAGGAGGCGCACCGTCTGATGCTGGCCGAGGGTATGCTCGCGCGCGAAGCGGGATTTGCGGTCGGCTTCAATTCCCCCTCGCAGTTCAGCCGCGAATACGCCCGCACGTTCGGCCGTCCGCCCAAGGCCGACGTCGCCCGGCTGATGCCGGAGCGGCGCCCCGCCGGCTGGTGCGGCGAGCGGGACGGCCTCGGCCGCCGCGGTGACGTCACCGTGTGACCGCGGCGGGCGACCTTCGCCGCACCTTGCGCCGCCGAAGTTGTCCGATCGTCCGAAAGGCTGTCCTCAGGGTCCAAATCGTTCCTTCGGATCGGTGCGCGGCGTTGCGGGGACCGGCCGCGGGAATACATCGCCCGGAGCGGCAAACCGGCATCGCGATCCCGAGTGCGACGGGCCGTCTGCACGTCCCGCGGCGCGAGGCGGACGGACCGGCCGCTGCAGTGCCAGGAGTCTCCATGCCGAACGCTCACGCCTCGGACGTCGCCGCCGGGCCCGCAACGGATCTTATCGAGACGGATTTCCCGTCCCTTGCGCGCCGCCCTGCGCCCCGTCCCACAGGGGCGGCCAACCCCTATCCGCTGCTGCGGCGCTTCCTCGTCGTGGTGCTGCCGGTCCTGGCGCTCGCCCTGACGGGCCTTCTCATCGCCTCCGTCCACGCCCTGTCGACGATCGCCGAGCGCGTTTACGAGGCCGACGCGGCGGGACGGCACGTCTCGATGGCCGCCATCGTCGGCACCGCGGCGCCGGACGCGCTGGAGGCGATCGCGGGCGGCCGCTTCCCGGAGCCGGCCGACGCCGCCCGGACGCAGGCGCTCCTCGCCGAGAAGGCCGAGATGTTCTCCCTGACCTGCGTCGCCCTCATCGCCCCGGCGGGAACCGCTTACGTCAACGAGGGACCGGCCTGCCCCGCGCTCGGCCGCGAACGGCGCAAGGACATCGTCGCCTACATCGCCGATCAGCTTTCGACGCCCGATGCGCGGCTCTTCAAGGCGATCGAGCAGCCGATCCCCGCCTGGCTCGTCGCCAGCGTGGTGCCGGGGGCGGGTGGCCCGGTCGTGATCGCGACGCTCCAGGCGTCCACCCCGCTCGACGAGGTGATCGGCGCCAGCATCATGAGCTGGATCGGCGGCCTCGGCCTCGCCCTCGTCGTCGCCGTCGGGATCGCGCTGTTCCTTGTGGCGCAGACGCAGAACGAGATCGACCGGCGCTCCGAGACGCTGAGCTCCGCGCGCGACCGGATCGCGCGGTTCGTGTCGCGTCATGTGCGCACCTCGGCACTCGCTCCTGAGCGGGCGCGGCGTTCCGACTGCACGGTCCTCTTCATGGACATCCGCGACTTCTCGAGCTTCGCCGAGACGGCCTCGCCGGACGCGACGGCCGCGCTCGTGACGACCATCGCCGGGATTGGCTTCGCCGCGGTCGAGGCGCACGGCGGCGACGTCGACCGGCTGATCGGGGACGGCCTTATAGCCCGCTTCGACGGGCCGGACCGCATCGACCGCGCCTTCGACGCCGCCGCCGAGATCCTGCGCCGGACCGCTGCGGCGCGGACGGCGCGTGGTGTCGGGATCGGCCTGATGGACGGCGAAGTGGTTGAGGCGACGATCGCCGTCGGCGACCGTGCGGACGCGACGATCCTCGGGCGTACCGTCAACGTGTGTGCCCGCCTTTGCGGCACGGCGAGGGCGGGGGAGATCGTCGCGTCGGTGGCGCTCGTGCCGCCCTCGACGTGCCGGCTCGTCGACGCGGGAACCGAAACTCTCACCCTGAAGGGACATCGCGATCCCGTCTCGGCCCGCCGGCTGCGGCTGACCTTCGGAGCACCCACAGGGCGCATGCCGGCGGCCGCCCACGAGGCGCCGTCCCGTGGGCGGCCTCTCCGAGCCGGCGCCGGCGTCGCGATCACGGGCCGTGCCGTCGAAACGCTCCCGCGCGAGGTTTGACGGCGACGGCCGCGGAACCCTTGGGGCGGCGGCGCGCCAAGCACGATGACTCAGGGCACCGATCACAAAGGACCATGGATGGAACGGGTCTCGTTCAAGAACAGAGACATCGACGTCGCGGCGACACTTCACGTTCCGGACGGGTTCGACGAGACCGGACGCCACCCCGCCCTCGTGATCGCGACGCCCGGAAGCAGCGTGAAGGAGCAGATCGGCGCGAACTACGCGGCGCGTCTCGCCGCGCGCGGGTTTATCGCGCTGACGTTCGACCCGTCCTAACAGGGCGAGAGCGGCGGCGAGCCGCGGGACCTCGAAGACCCGGCCGTCCGTGTCGAGGATATCCGCTGCGCGGCCGACTTTCTGGTGACGCTGCCCTTCGTCGACGAGGAGCGCCTCGGCCTCCTCGGCATCTGCGCGGGCGGCGGCTACGCGATCGGCGCCGCGTTGACCGATCATCGCTTCAAGGCGCTGGGCACGGTCGTCGCCACCGACATCGGCCACGCGTTTCGCACCATGCAGCCGCGCGAGGCGCTCCTCGGAACGCTAGGGGAGCTCGGCCGGCAACGCACCGCCGAAGCCCGCGGCGCCGCGGCGCGGCGTGATCCGTGGATTCCGGACAGTCTCAAGGCGGCGCAGGACGCCGGGATCGACGACGGGGAGCTTCTGGAGGCGATCGCGTTCTACCGCGAGTCCAAGTACCGGCACCCGAATTCGAGCAACCGTCTGCTTTTCCGCAGCTACGCCCACATCCTGGCGTTCGACGCGTTCGCCCTGGTGCCGGAGCTTCTGGTTCAACCGCTTCTCGCGATTGTCGGCGGGCGGCGGGGAAAAACCGGCCAATACGAGGCCGGCCATCGTTTGGTGGAGCTGTCCCCGGCACGCGACAAGGACGTCTTCGTCATCGAAGGCGCCGGCCACTACGACCTCTACCACAGGGCCGAATATGTCGACCCGGCCGTCGAACGGCTCGCCTCGTTCTTCGCGAGGCACCTCGGGACACTTGCGGCCGGGCGGTCCTAGAGTTCGATGCCGAGGCGGCGGTCGAGCGAGTAAGGGCCGCCGCCTCGGATCGCGATGGCGAGCGCTACGAAGCCGAGCATGATCGGATACTCGATGTCCCGGTCGATCCAGGGATAGGTCGGGCCGATCGCGAGGCAGATCGCTGCCATCTGGACGGCGAGCATCGGCGCGAACACGCGCGTCGCGAGGCCGAGCGCGACGGCGAGACCGCCAAAGGTCTCCAGCAGCGCGACCACCATCGCGAGCTGCGGGGCGAACGGCAAGCTGAGCACGTTGCCGATGAGGTTGGTCGAGCCCGCCATCGGGTCGGCCATTGAGCCGTGCGGGATCCCGAGCATCTTCGGGATGCCGTGGGTGATGATGGTCAGGCCGAACGCGGCCCTCAGGAGCGCGTAGCTCACGCCTTCGAACCGGTCGTAGAAGTCCCGCAGCGCCGGTATGATCAGGCGTGGCTGGCGGGCGACGGTGACGTCGAGCCGGGACGCGGGGGTACCGGAGATCTCGGTCTCGGTCGTCATGTGTGTCTCCTGTCGTCGAAGAAGGTCAAGCAAGGACGAAATCGAAGCGGCCGCGGCGGGTGCCGCTCTCGCGCGACACCGTGAGGACGAGGCGCGGGTCGAACTGCGGGTCGCGGTCGTGGCCGGGGTCGCCGGGGAAGAAGACCTGGGTGGTGAGCACCGCTCCGCCCGGCCGCTGCACGCGGAAATGGATGTGCATGCTGCGGAAGGTGTAGGGCGCCGGGACGATGGTCGCGAAGGCCCAGCGGCCGCCCTCGTCGGTGTACTGGTGGCCGCGCAGATGGTTGCCGCTCGTGTCGTAACGTCCGCTGTCGTCCGCCTGCCAGAGGTCGACGAGGGCGCGGGCGACGGGGCGGCAATCGCGCCCCAGCACCCTGCCGCCGACGAAGAGCGGCGTTCCCTCCGCCCGGCCCCCGGTGACGTCCGCCCGCTCCGGGCTTCCCGGACGGAAGTAGGGGCCCCTGGTGGCGGTGGGCGTCGGTTCGCCGTCATCGGCGCAGGAGGGTGTGGGATCGAGCCGGACGGGCTCTCCCAGCGCGGCCACCGGTGTGGCGGACAGGCCGGCTCCCGCGGCGAGGACGTGCAGGATCTCGCGACGCGACTGCATGGAACGCGCTCCTTTCACAATGGGCGGGGCCTCTCACGATGGACGGGTGCCACCGCCGGTGGATCCGGCCGCGCGTGGCCCCGAAGGTGAGGCTGGGCGGGGCGCCGGTCGGGGTGGTCGGGCCGCCCGGACCGTCAGAGAAGATCCTCGATGCGGATCGGCAGATGCCGTACGCGCCGCCCGGTCGCGTGGTGGACGGCGTTGGCGACCGCCGCCGCGGCGCCGACCATCGCGACCTCGCCGACGCCGCGCACGCCAGAGGCGTTGAGCATAGGGTCGGGGACGTCGAGGAGCTCAACGGTGATGTCGCCGATGTCGGCGTTCACCGGCACCACGTAGTCGGCGAGGTCGGCATTGAGGACGAAGCCGGTGGCGGGGTCGATCTCGGCCGCCTCCCGGAGCGCCGCGCCGATGCCCCAGACGACGCCGCCTTGGACCTGGCTCGTCGCGGTGCGGCGGTTCATCACCCGCCCGCAGTCCGCCACCGAGACGACGCGCGGCACGCGGATCCGCCGGGTCGACGGTTCGACGCGGACCTCGACGAAGTGCGCGATCCACGAGAACGACACGAAGTCCGGGTATTCCGGTCCGACGACCGCCACACCGCCCCGGCGCAGCGTTTCGAGCGCCTCGGGCCCCTGGCTGGTCCCCAGATGCTCGACCTCCACCTCCAGCACCGGCCGCTTGAGCGCCATCAGCCGCTGGTGGACGCTCTCCCCGGGGCTGAGCGCGCCGCCGAGATCGGTCAGCGCCGCGATGAACTTCTCGGCGACCGCGCGTATCGCAGACGCCGCGCCGGCGGCGCCCCACGAGCCCGCGGTGTGGTGCTGCTGGACCGCGGAGGTGTCGCCGCAGCGGATCTCGAGCCGGTCGGCGTCGATCGACAAAAGCTCCATCAGCTCCGCGCCCGCGACGCTGCGGAAGCCCTGGCCCATCTCGTGGCCCGACAGCGACAGCCGCGTGACCCCGTTCGCCTGCACGCGCAGCCGCGCAACGCAGGGGAACATCGACCCCTTGTAGATGCCGGCGGCGACGCCCCAGCCGATCAGCGAGCCGTCGCCCGCCACCATCGAGCCCGGCTCGGCGCTTCGGTCGTCCCAGCCGAACAGCTTGGCGCCGCGCGAGAGACACTGGCCAAGGGTGCGGCTCGAGAAGGGTTTTCCGGTGACGGGATCGCGCGCGGCGTCGTTGGCGAGGCGCAGCGCGACCGGGTCCATGCCGAGGCCGCCCGCCAGCTCGTCGACGGCGCATTCGAGCGCGAAGCTGCCGGGGTGCTCGTGCGGGGCGCGCATGTGACCGGGCGGACTGGTGTCGATCCGCACCAGCCGCTCGCGCCCGCGGTAGGCGGGGATGCCGTAATGCCGGCTCGTCGCCTCGTGGTAGCCGGTGCGGAAGAAGTGGTCGTAGCGCGCGTTCTCCTGCTCGGTATCGTAGAGCACCGCTGCGATGCGCCCGTCCCGCGAGGCACCGAGACGGATATGGTGGCGGCTCGCCGGGCGGTGCGAGGCGGTGTGGAAGAGTTGTGCACGCGGCATCACCAGCTTGACCGGCCGGCCCAGCATCATGGCCGCGCGCGAGACCAGCACAGACTGGAGCTGAAGGACGTTCTTCTGCCCGAACCCGCCGCCGCAGTAGGGGCTCAAGACATCGACCGCGCCGGGGTCGAGGCCGAGCGCCCCGGCGGTGGCAGCCCGCATCGAGTTGGAGTTCTGCGTCCCCTCCCGCACGACGAGGCGGCCGTCCTCGAAGTGCGCCGTGGTCGAGATCATCTCGATCGGGTTGTGGTGGTTCTGCGCGAGGCGGTACTCGGCCTCCACCGTCATCTCCGAGGTGGCGAAGGCTGCGGCGGCGTCGCCCGCCTCGATGGTCGTCTCGAACGGCTGAGGCTCGGCGCCCGGGTCGTCCATCGTCGCGGTGAAGGACGCCGCGTCATAGGTGACGTCGACGAGGCGGGCGGCCTCGCTCGCCGCCTCCAGCGTCTCGGCGACGACGAGCGCGACCGGCTGGCCGCGGAAGACGACGTCGGGCCCCGTCATCGGCTGGAAGCCGGGCTGGTTGCCGCCGAGTGTCGCCGGTGTCACGCGGATGCCGGAGAAATCTTCGTGCGTGAAGACGCGAACCACGCCCGGCACCGCCACGGCGGCCGCGGTGTCGATCGCCGTGATGCGGCCCCTGGCGATCCGCGCGGGGGTCGTCATCGCGTGGAGGAGGCCGGGTAGTGGGACGTCGGCCGCGAAGATGGGACGGCCGAGAACTTTTTCGCGCGCGTCGATGCGCAGGCGGTCCTTCGTGGGGGTCAGCATCACAGGGTCCTCCCGGCGGCGATCATGACGGCATCGGCGACGGTTTCGGCGCCGAGGGGGATCTTGAAGGCGTTGTGGCGGCCCGACCGGGCATCCGCGAACGCGGCGCGGCCGGCCTCCAGCGCGCGATCGCGCGTCAGCGTGGCTCCGGCGAGCACGGCCTCGGCCGCACGGGCGCGCCAGGGAACCGTCGCGACGCCGCCGAGCGCGATGCGGGCCTCGGCGACCGTGTTGCCGTCCATCTCCAGCGCCACCGCGGCGGAGGCCAGCGCGAAGGCGTAGCTCTCGCGCTCGCGCACCTTGTGGTAGGTCGAGCGGCGCCCGGCCGCCGTCGCGGGCACGGTGATCGCGGTGACGATCTCCCCCGGCCGCAGCGTGAATTCCAGATGCGGCGTCTCGCCGGGGAGGCGGTAGAGGTCGGCGACGGGGAACGTTCGCGCCCCCTCCGGCCCCTCGACCTCCACCGATGCATCCAGCGCGACGAGGGCGACCGGCCAATCGCCCGGCGAGACGGCGGTGCAGGCGTCCGACTGGCCGAGCACCGCCTGTCCCCGGTCGAGCCCGCCGATCGCGGCGCAGCCCGAGCCGGGCTCGCGCTTGTTGCACGGGTAGAGCCCGCCCGCGCCGTGGCGGAAGTACAGGCACCGGGTGCGCTGCAGCAGGTTGCCGCCGACGGTCGCCATGTTGCGCAGCTGCTGCGAGGCGGCCTTCCAAAGTGCCTCGGCGAGCACCGGATACTCGCCCGCGACGACCGGATCGGCCGCGACGTCCGCCATCGGCGCTCCGCCGCCGAAGCGCAGCGTATCGCCGGCGGTGTCGATCCGGTCGAGCCCGGCGATGGCGCCGACGTCGACGAGGTGCGCCGGGGTGTCGACGCCGAGCTTCATGAGGTCGTAGAGCGTCGTGCCGCCGGCGATATAGCGGGCGCGCTCTCCGGCCTCGGCGAAGGCGGCGATGGCCGCGGGGACGCTCGTGGGGCGGGTGTAGGTGAAGGGCTCCATCAGCCGCGCTCCATCTCGGCGGCGGCGTCCTGAATCGCGGCGACGATGCCGACGTAGGCGCCACAGCGGCAGATGTTGCCGCTCATATATTCGCGGATGCGCTCCGGCGAGGTGGCGTTGCCCTCGGCGACGCAGGCGACCGCGGCCATGATCTGGCCCGGAGTGCAGTAGCCGCACTGGAGCGCGTCGTGGTCGATGAACGCCTGCTGCATCGGGTGCAGTGTCTCGCCGTCGGACAGGCCCTCGATGGTGGTCACCTCGCGCCCGTCCACCTTGGCGGCCAGCGTCAGACATGAGGCGACGCGCCGGCCGTCGACATGCACGGTGCACGCGCCGCACTGGCCGTGATCGCAGCCCTTTTTGGCGCCGGTCAGGGCGAGTCGCTCGCGTAGGAGGTCGAGGAGCGAGGCGCGCGTATCCACGGCGATGCTCTTGGGCTCGCCGTTGATCACGACGTTGATTGTTGTCGTCTCTCCGGGCTCGGGAGAGACGCCGGGCACGAGGGCGGTGTCCGTCTGGGCGGACGCAGCGGGTGCGAGAACCGCCGCGGCGGCCGTGGCCGTTCCGGCGCGCAAGGTCTCGCGCCGCGTCATGGAGAACACCGCCTTGCGGTCGTCGTCGTGCATGAAGACCTCGCTACAGTTCAAGCGAGCGCGCCCTCCGACGTGTTCGAGAAAGGCACCGTCCGCTGACATGTCCAAGAGTGAGGTCGCCTCCGTTATTCCGCCATGCCGATTTGCGGAAACTCATCATCCACATCATGGATAACGTCGGATGGGGAGGCCGCGAGGACGCTCGAGCAGAATTTCCGGACGATCGGCTTCAACCTTCTGGAGGTCCTGCCGTTTTCTCGTCACCTCGAACGTTGGTCAGACGGCGAGGCTGCTCGGCATGAGCCAGGTGGCGACGTTTCGCGCGCTCGCCTCCCCGCGCGAACTCTTCGACGATCGCTTCTTCGTGACGAGCAGCTCGAAAATGAAGCCAACTCCTCGCGCACTGGAGCTGCGCGAACCGCTGGAGACCGTGCTGTTATACCGGCGCGCCTAATTCATGACCCGTTCGATCCATGGTTGAAGGCAGAGGGATCGCAGTCGGCCGGTGTCGTCGACGAGGATGCGGTGGGCCTTACTGCGCAGTTTTCCGGTGTGAACAGCAATCTGTTGGAGGGATCGGCGTCCGCAAACCGTAGCCCAGCGTACGCCGAACGCGTCGATCGGCGCCCAGCCAGCGAACACCGCCTTGCCACGACGTCCCTCGATCTGTCCGCCCCCTCTCGCCAGCCAGCGCAGCCGCGGAGGCGCGGGTCGCCTCGGGAAAGCCGGGTGGCGCTCGAAACCGGCGCGGGCGCGCATTTGACGGCATCCCGCGTCAGGCGCGTGCATAGGGCGGCTCTATCGAAAGCGTGTCGTGGAGCCGCTTCCAGGTGGCCGTTTCGAAGCGCTCCGGCCAGTCGACACCCCATATACGGGCGAGCCGGCGGGCGCGGGGGAGGTAGGCTGCGGCATAGGCGAGGTGCGCGGTAATCATTCCCTCGCGCGTTGCGACCGGGAGCGGCAATGCCTGCAGCAGGGCCTTTTGCTCGTCGGATATCAACCTGTTTAGGTGCAACGCACCACCCCTCTCTGGCGCGCCCGTCTCCTCCACCAGAAGCTCGATGAGGAGATTGCGCAGATGGAAGATCCCGGTGACCCCGTTGATGTACTCTTCTCGGCCCGCTGCCACCGAAACAAGTCCCAGAACCCGGATGAACTCTTCGAACTGATATCTCGCAAGGCGAGGATCCGCACCCGTTCGCCCTGCGGGCGTCACCACTTTGTCGGAGATCTCGTCACGATCGATTAAGGGCTGAAGCGGGCTCCTCGGCTGCGAGCTTATCTGCTCGGGCGTAACGATCGTGACGTCGATCCGCAGCCAATCATCCGTAATCGCATTAATCAGAGCGGCCTGGGGACGACGATCCCGCCAGAAGACGATTTCGCCCGTGCGCACCACCGCGCCGCGCCATGTCTCGACGACATGATCCGAGGGACCGCCTGGTGACACCACCACGAAATCCAAGTCGCTGTAATCGTCCTGCGTCCCCGTGGCGTAGCTACCGCTCAAGAAGAGGGCGGCGACGGCGTCCTCCTCGCGCAACGCAGCGGCAATGGTGTCGATTGCTTGGGCCGAGTCCAACATGCTCCCCTATCGTCAGATCCCACCGTTCCTTGGTGTCGGTGAGATCTGCCAGACGGAATGTTCCGGGATGAACGGCGTGCCTCTCCGCAGGTGATGGCGATCAACGCGGGCCGGCCGGCGTATCCCGCCGTCCTTCCAGGCAGATCAGCGTCTGCTGCGCGAGGGCGACGAGGACCCTCTCGTCGTCCCGCTCCGCGAACACCTCGATCTGGCAGACGGTGAGTGTTCGACCGGCCTTGATCACGGTTCCGCGCGCCTCGAGGGCTTCCCCATATGCCGGATTGAGGAGGTTAATCTTCAACTCCACGGTCAGAACGGAGCTTGCCGCCGGAAAGGTCGTATATGCCGCGTATCCGCCCGCCGAATCCGCGATCGCCGACGTGCCGCCGGCATGGAAGTATCCATGCTGCTGCGACAGCTCCGCCCGGAACGGCATCCGGATGGAAACGAGACCGTGCCGGACTTCGTGCAACGTCGCGCCGAGATGAGCCATGAGCCCCTGTCGCCCGAAGCTATCGCGAATGCGCCGCTCGGTCTCACCGTCGATCGGACCGCCGATCTCAGCCTTCATGATCCCCTCCCGGGGCGTGTTCTCTGCCGCGAAGACTAAGTCGCTCGATCCCGCACAAGGAGTGAGAAACCTTTGCGCCGAACTGAGGAAATCTCGCCCACGCCTTCGCCGCATCCACGCCCGCGCCGAGGTAGCCGCCGGCCCTGATCGGTGCCGGCGCGAGGCGGAGACCCGGCCGCATCGTGCAGACCATCTCAGGTCTGGCTGACGAATTCTCAAGCGCAATCGCGTCCCGCCCATGCCCATTATGGAGCGGCCCCATCGTGCTCGGGCGGGGGCCGAAGAGGGCCTGTGGGATGGATCTCGGATCGCTGGCCGCGCTCGCGCTCTACACCGTGGTGATGTCGATCACGCCCGGCCCGAACAACGTGATGCTCACGACGTCCGGCCTCGCCTTCGGAATGCGGCGCACGTGGCCCCACCTCCTCGGGATTCCCTTCGGCGTCACCGTCCAACTCGTGACGGTCGGAACGGGTCTCGGCGCCGTTTTCGCGTTCGAGCCCCGGATCCAGCTCGGCCTCAAGCTGGTCGGCACGCTCTATCTCCTGTGGCTCGCGGGGAAATTGTGGCGCGCGGCGGAGCTCCGGGATGCCCCGCTCGCGCGCCCGATCGGCTTCGGGGAAGCGGCGGTGTTTCAGTTCGTCAATCCCAAGGCCTGGCTGATCGCCGTCACCGTCGTCGCGTCCTTCCTCGCTCCGGGAGAGGGCTACACGGTCCGCCTCGCGCTCGTCTGCGCGGTGTTCACGGTCGTCGGCCTGCCGTGCATGGCCGTCTGGGCCGCCTTCGGCGCGGGCCTTCGCAAGATGCTTCGCGATCCGGAGAAACTTCGTTTCCTCAACCGGGCGATGGCCGCTCTCGCGGCCCTGACAGCAGGACTCTTCTGGATATGACGCACCTGTCGCGAAAACACCTCGAAGACCACGCCGCGGCGTGGATCTACGCCTGGAATCGCCATGACGTCGGAGCGGTGATCGCGCCATTCAGCGACGACGCGACATTCGTCAGCCCGCTGGCCGCGACCCTCACCGGCAGCGCCACCGTCGAAGGCCGCGCCGCGCTCCTGGCGTACTGGACGACCGCCCTTGCCCGAGTGCCGCACCTGCGGTTCCACCTCGTATCGGCGGTCTGCGACCCTGCCGCCCAGACCGTCGTCGTTCACTACGTCTCACACGCGGGCGGACGCACGGTCCGTTCCCCCGAGCTGATGCGCTTTCGCGGCGGACGGCTGATCTACGGAGAAGCGTTCCATGAGGCGCCGGCCGATCAGGCGAACGCATGAAGCCGGTCGAGGGAGGCGAACAGAACGTCTATTCATGGGGCGAGGCGTGCACCGGCTGGAGGCTGCTGGAGCTCGATCATCTGCAGGTGCGGCACGAGGCGATGCCCCCCGGGACGGCTGAAGAGCCGCACATGCACCGCCGTGCGCATCAGTTCTTCTATGTCCTGGCGGGGCGGATGACGGTCCGAACGCCCGACGGGGTGTCCCGCGTGGCGCCGGGGCAAGGCATCCATGTGCCGGCGGGCCAGCCTCACTGGGTGCGCAACGAGGATGTGGTGAACCTGCGATTTCTCCTCTGCTCGAGCCCCACCACGACCGGCGATCGCTTGACCGTGACGACGAGCGACTGGACGGCGGCCGTCATCTGAGACCGGCGCGCCCAATCCTTCACGCGTCGCGGAGGGCGTCACCGGCGCGGCATCGACGATCGAAAACGTGCGACGGTACGATCCGCCCGATGGGCGGCCTCGTCATCTCCCGCGGACAGGCCCCGACCTGGATCCCTCAATCCCGATATCGGACTGGATGGCGCCCGAAAGAGCGCCGGGGACGAGCAGGAACATCGAGACCCAGAGGCCGCCGGAGAGGCTCTGCAAGGCGTCGTTAAGGAAGCCGATCGCAACCGGGCCGAGCATCTGGCCGGCACCGAAGGTGACGGTCAGCGTGCCGATTGCGCCGGCCCAGCCCTCCGGCGAGACGTTGCGGCGCACGAAGACCGTCGTCGACGCGACCACCGCGAAGAACGCACTGCCGAACAACGCGGCCGAGGCCAGCAGGACGGGCGTCGCGTCCGACAGGAGCGGGAGCGCGGCCCCCAGTGCGGTGATCCCCATCAGGACCGCAAAAGCATGACAATGAAAAAGCCGCCGCTGTGCTTTGGCATAGACCCAGGGCGAAGTCATCGCGGCGACACCGATCATGACCCAGAACAGGGCCTGAAAAGACGCGTCCCGGCCGCTGTTTTGAACCCAGGCGATCATGAAGGTCATGTAGGCGATGTAGCCGGCGCCGAAGAGAAGATAGCCGCTGAGAAGCCAGCCGATGCTGCGAAGGCGCAGCATGTTTCGACGAGGACGCAGGTCGGCCGAGCCCTCGCCACGCGCGACTTGCAGCACGATCGCCAACGGAAAGGAGCAGATGGTGAGTGCCGCCCATGCCCTTGCCCACGAACCCGGCCCGGACCAGGCAAGGACGAAGGGGACGGTGAGGCCGGACAGCACGATGCCGAGGCCCGGACCTGCATAGAAGAGCCCGAGCATCAGCGAGGCGCGTGCCGGATTGCGCTGGGCGAGGCCGCTCGCGAGGACACCGCCCGACACGAACGTGAAGCCCGCACCGATCCCAGCCAGCAGCCGCGCCGCGTTGAGTGGTACGGGATGGCGAACCAGCGCATACACGAGGAGCGCCAGCATACACGCCTACGCACCGGCGGCCAGGACACGGAAAGTGCCGATCGCCGAAATCGCCCGCGCGGCGAGCAACGCACCGAGGAGATAGCCGGCGGCGTTGGACGTGTTCATCCATCCGGCCTGCGCGTAGGACCAGCCGAGATCGGAGCGCATGTCCGGCAGGATCAGCGCGTAGGCGAAGCGAGCGATGCCGAGACCGATGGCCGGCGCCAGCGCGAGCACAGCCACGATTGCCAGATCGTTTCGGGGACGTGCTGCGGGCCGCTGCGTCATGGCCGGGACACGAGGTCGATCTGATAGGTCCTGGTGGGACGAGGCGTGGCGAGTCTCTCATAGAGCCGGGCCGCTCGTTGATTGTCCAACCCGGTTTCCCATTGCACACGATCCCACCCAGACCGCCTGCCGACATCGGCGAGGTGGCCGATCAGCGCCGTCGCCGCGCCCTGGCCTCGTGCGTGGGGGGCCACCCACAGATCTTCGAGGGTACAGACCATCCTCAGCGAGAAGGTGCGCGGGTGGAGGATCGTATGGGCCAGCCCGACGGCTCCGGTATCGCCCAAAGCCAACCATGCCTGCATGGGGAACTGCGGGTCGAGGATCCTTCGCCAGATCCCGGCTACAACCTCTGCGGTCATCAGGTCGGCGCGGAAATGGGCACAACAGGCGCACCAGAGAGCTTCCCACCCGGCCCGATCGTCACGGGTGGCCAGTCTGATCGTCGTCATCGCCCGGCCTGCCGCGGCAGCATCTCGGCCACCATCCGCCCGGGTGCATCGGGGGCGATCTCGCCATTGCGGAGCCATAGCTGCGCCAGCGGCCACAGGCTGTCCTTGAAGCGGTCGTGGAAGAAGGCGAAGTGGCCGATCGACGGGGCGCCGATGTCGGACGGTGCGATCCGCCGATGTCGCCTGAGGCTCGCCGTGAAATAAGCCAGCAGCCGGTCGACCGCAGCGGGCGTCCCGTGGGTGTCGTCGCCGACACCGATCGCCAGGATCGGCGCCGTCACTTCGGCGAAACGCCGGACGAGGAGTTCGGACTCGCGCTCGCCGGCGATGAAACTGCCGCGGCGCACCGT
Source organism: Acuticoccus sediminis (assembly GCF_003258595.1). Taxonomy (NCBI): domain Bacteria; kingdom Pseudomonadati; phylum Pseudomonadota; class Alphaproteobacteria; order Hyphomicrobiales; family Amorphaceae; genus Acuticoccus; species Acuticoccus sediminis. The sequence goes on along the minus strand of NZ_QHHQ01000016.1, from coordinate 7,618 downwards.
GTCCTCGAAACGCGCCGTCATGCGGCTCCAGTCGCGGACGACGCCCGCGGGGGTGTCCTCCATCCAACCGAGCCGCTTGGCGGGGAAGTAGCCGAATATCTGCGTCAAAGCGGGCATGGCGACATGCCACTTCCACAGCATCCGGTAACGCCGCGCCGCACCGTAGTCGCGCCAATGCGCGAACTGCGCCCCCACGGTGAGGATGCGCTCGATCTTTCGGTTCGACGGGGCGAGGCCGAGGGCGAACCCGCCGATCGAATGGGCGACCACGTGGATCGGCGCCCCTCGAAACTCGGCCACGGCATAGCGAAGCGCCGCCTCGAGATCGTGTTCGCCCCAATCCACCCAGTCGGCCCTGAAGCCGCGCAGCGACACGGGGCGGGACTCGCCGATGCCGCGGTAATCGAACGTGACGACGTCGAAGCCCTTGGCGAACAGGTCGTCCGCGAAGCGCGCATAATACCGGCACCGGACCGATGTCGCCGGCGCGATCACCACCACCGGCCGCGCGGTCTCGCCGTGGCGCCACACGAAGCCGCCCAGAGGGACGCCATCCGGGGCGCAGAGGCGCAAGGGGGCCGCGCTGCGGCGACGGTCTGTCCGGCCCGGCGGCCGCGTACCCGTGGTCTGGTTCGTCACGCCTCCCCTCCGATCGGGTTGCTCGCGTCGGTGCGCAATACGCGGACGAGACGGGGCGGGTGTCGAATGAGCATCCCTCGCGCTGGCGTGAGGAGCGTTCATTTGTGCGTCGAACATCCCTCGACTTCCCTGCCCGGCGGGCCGGGTCCGGTTCGGGGGAGCCCTTGCCCGGCCGAGGCCGGCGGATCCGTCGTCCCCCGCGCGAAGGTTCGGCTCGACGTACACACAGTGAGGCGAAGACCTATGAAACCCGTCGTCCGGCTCCAGTCCCTCCCGCTCGTCACTCACTCACACGGCGACCGCTTCGAGGCGCGCATGGCGGCCGTGGGCGCGCCCGCCGGGGCGCGGCGTCTGGGATCGCGCTATGTGGAAGTGCCGCCCGGGAAGATGGCCTGGCCCTACCATGCGCATCACGCGAACGACGAGATGTTCGTGATCCTCCAGGGGGAAGGAGTGCTCCGCCGTGGAGGGCAGGAGTATGCGATCGGCTTCGGCGACGTCGTGGTCTGCCCTGCCGGCGGGGCGGAGACGGCGCACCAGATCCGCGCCGTCGGTGCCGTGCCGCTCCGCTACCTCGCCTCAGCAGCATGCACGAGCCGGACGTCATGGAATATCCCGACAGCGGCAAGATGACGGTCTTCGCCGGCTCGCCGCCGGGCGGCGACAAGGCCGCGCGGCGGGTGGAACTCACCGTCCTGACCGGGAGCGGCGTCGACTACTGGCACGGCGAGAGCTGAGCCGGGGCAGGCCGCGGACCGGCCGCCGTCGCGGCTTCATTCAGCATCCAGGCCCTGAGGTTCCTGACCCGGCGATCACGGGCCAGCGCCGCTGGATAGCAAAGATAGTATCCGGCGTCGGCGGGAACGCGATGATCGAGCAGGGTGACCAGACGCCGCTCCGCGATATCGCATTGCGCGATCTCCTCGCCCGCGAACGTCAGCCCCGCGCCGTCGATCGCGGCCTTCAGCCCCAGGCCCGCGGAATCGACGATGGTGATCGCCGCCGGCGTGATCGGACCGCCGGGCAACGTGGCGTTCCAGCGAGTGAAGTCGTCGCGCCGGTGCTGCGACAGGAAGAGGTTGGTCTGCGAGATCGCCTTGCGCAGCGCCGCATCGTCCCTCCCCGCCCAACTCGGATGGCCGAGGAGCGTCACGTGCTCCTCGAACAGGAGCTCGGCGATGACGCCCGGCCATTCACCGCGCCCCTGCCGAACCGATGCATCGGCGACCCCCGCGCCGAGATCGACGACCGTCTGGGTCGTGGAGATCAGGAGTTCGTATCCCGCGCGCGCGAAGGGGTAGGCGCCGAGCCGCGGCGACAGCCAGTGGGCGGCGAACGTCGGCAACATCGACAGGCGCAGCGGGCCGAGCTTGCGTTCGCTCTTCAGGCTGGCGACGGCCTCGATGATCCGTGTGAAGCCTTCGGTCAGGGCGGGGGCCAAGGTCTGGCCGGTCTCGGTGAGTTCCAGGCGAGAACCGGCGCGCCGCATCAGGTCCACCTCCAGGAGCTGCTCCAGGATGCGCAGCTGATGGCTGACGGCCGAGGGTGTGACGCCGATCTCCGCCGCCGCCTGCTTGATCGACAGATGGCGTGCGGCCGCCTCGAACGCTCTCAAGGCATTGAGCGGCGCGGCGAGGTGCATGGGTTCGGTCATTCGAACGTCCGTTTGCGCGTGCCTGTTTCCGGTCCGACCCCCGTCGCCCCATGCGCGGGACGGAACCTCAGGCGAGGATGACGAGATCTCACTCGCACTCGCTGACGGGTGCGCGCGAAAGTGCGGTCCGTCAGCCATCTCCACCAGCCGAAAGCGACGCCGCCATGCTTTCCTTCGACGACCGCGCCGGATTGATCTGGCTCGACGGTGCTCTGGTCCCGTGGGCCGAGGCCCGGCTTCACGTTCTCACCCACGCGCTCCACATGGGCGGCGCCGTCTTCGAGGGAATGCGCGCCTATGACGGCCGGATCTTCCTCGGCGAGGCCCATCTGGAGCGCCTCGCCCAGTCCGCTGAGTGGGTCGGCTATGGCCTGCCGCGCGCGAAGCTGGAGCTCACCAAAGCCGTGGAGGCCGTGCTGTGGGCCAACGCGCTGCATGACGCCTACGTCCGGCCCGTCGCGTGGCGCGGCAGCGAAAGCGCCTCCGTCGCCGCGCGCGGGGCGAGCGTCCATATCGCCATCGCGGCATGGGATTGGCCCACCCCCGCCGCGCTCGGCCGCAGCCATGCCGGCATCCGTCTTCAGCTCGCCACCTGGCGCCGGCCCCGGCCGGACACCGCTCCGACCGCCTCGAAATGCTCCGGCCTCTACATGATCGGAACGCTCGCCCGCCACGCTGCGCTCGATGCGGGGTTCGACGACGCCTTGATGCTCGACGCCCACGACCATGTGGCCGAAACCACCTCGACGAACGTCGTTCTCGTGAAGGGCGAGACGCTGATCTCGCCCGTCGCGGATTGCTTCCTCGACGGCATCACCGAACGCCACGTCTTCGCCCTCGCGTCCCGGCGCGGCCTCGCGGTCGAGGAGCGGAGGGTAAGATTGGAGGATCTTCGTCGAGCCGACGAGGTCTTCGTCGCCGGCACGTCGGTGGAGATCCAGCCCGTGGTGGAGTTGATGGAGGGCGAGCGCCGGTCGCGGTGGCCGGTCGGGCCGATCACGCGGGCCCTCATCGCCGATTTTCAGGCTTCGGTCCGCGAAAGGCGCGCGGTCGGCGCTCGAGCCCTCGTTTGACCGCGCGTCCATGCGGCCGATCAATCGTCGTCTGTCCATTCGAGGATACCTGCACCGTTCCCTCGAACGTATTGGACGCGACACTTCGCTCAAAATACAAAAGCGTCACGTGACACTATCGAGTCTGGTGAATGCGCATCCAATCGCCCTGGCGGCCGCGCCTCTCGGGGGACCATACCTCGCCCCTCGACGCCCTCGTGGCGGCACTGGCGCAGGACATTCTCGCCGGCCGGCTGGAGAGCGGCGACCGCCTGCCGGCCCACCGCGATCTGGCCTGGCGGCTCGGCATCGCCATCGGAACTGTGACCAAGGCCTACGGCGTTTTGGAGCGGCGCGGGCTCGTCCGATCAGTGAAAGGTCGCGGCACCTTCGTCGCCGCCGCGGCGAGGCGGTCGGGGGATCTCATCGACCTGTCGCGCAATGCGCCGCCGGCCGCCCTCGGCGAGCGAACCCTCGCGAAGACGCTCGCCGCCGTCGCCAGGAAGGCCGACGCGGGCCTTTTCAACGCCTATCCCCCACTCGCCGGGCACACGCGCTTCAGAACCGAAGTCGCCCGATGGTTCCGTCGCTCGGGCATGAACGCCGACCCCGCCCGTCTTCTCCTGACGAACGGGGCGCAACATGGCCTCGCCGTCAGCCTCGCCACCTTGTGCGGTCCGGGCGGGACGGTGTTCGCAGAGACGCAGACCTACCCTGGCATCATCGGCCTCGCCCGCCATCTCGGCCTGAAGCTCGTTCCCGTGGCGATGGACGGGGAGGGGATGCTCCCCTGCGCACTCGATCGGGCGCTGGCGGACCGGCGCGAGGACCGCGCCGCGGTCTGCCTGACCCCGACGATGCACAACCCGACGACGGGGACGATGAGCATGGCGCGGCGGCAGGAGATCGTCGCGGTTTGCCGCACGCACGACCGCTTCATCGTCGAGGACGACGTCTATGCGCTCTATGCGGGCGCCGCGCGTCCGCCGCTGGCCGTCCTCGCCCCGGAGAGGGTGTTTTATGTCAACAGCCTGTCGAAGACGCTCAATCCCTCGCTGCGGATCGGCGGCATCGTGGTGCCACAATCGATGGTCGACCGCGCCGAAGCGGCGGTTCACGCGGGCGGACTGCTGGTGTCAACCTTGAGCTGCGCGGTGATGGAGCAGTGGGTGGCGGACGGCACCGCCGACATCATCGGCGCGGCCATTCGCGAGGAGGCGCGCCGCCGCCGCGCCCTCTGCGCCAGCCTTCTGGGTGATGCGATGCGCCGCTGCGACCACGACGGATACCACGTCTGGCTTCCGCTCCCGCGCAAGGACGCGGAGCATCTGGAGCTCGCAGCCCGGTCCCACGCGATCCACGTCACGCCGCCGTCCGCCACCCGCACGGACCCGGAGGATCCCACCTCGGGCGTCAGGCTCTGCATCGGCGCGCCGACGCTGGAGGATCTGGACGGCGCGCTTCGCGCGATACGCTCGATCCTCGACGCGATGGCGGCGGAGAGGCCCGCCCATCACGCGCATCTTCGCTAGACTAGCGCCGGCGCCACGTCGCGAAATGCCACGCCGTCACGCCGAAAACGGGATCGTCCTCACCGTCTCGAGCGCGCCGCCGGTGATCTGGACCACGTCGATGGCGTCCACCACGGCGCGAACGGGAAAGGCTCCGATCGACGCGGGATCGAGGTGTTCCAGCCTCTCCCTCGCGGCGTTCGTGGCGATGGTCATGTGCGGACGATACTCGGCGTCGCCCTCGCGATGCAGGCCACGATAAAGCCTTCGGTGCAGCGCGACGAGGGCGCCGCTGCCGGTCGAGCAGAGCATGAATATCTTGTGGGTCTTCTCGTAGGGGTCGTCGCCGATCTCGACGTGATCGAAGGCGATGTCCATCGGGGGCGTCTGCGCGGCGGCCCTGCCGCAGCTGTCGCAAACACCGTCGGCGTCCGCCTCGGACAGGGCGAAGACCAGCGTGACGTGCGGCCCGACCAATCGCGCCCGCTCCGGCTCGTGCAGTGCGCGAAAGCGATCGATGGAGCGGGCCATCGTCTCAGCGAACTTCGGGAACGCCAGCACGTAGAGCATCGGGGATATTCGGCCTTGCAGGGGCGAGAGGGAAACGGCGCTCCCCCTGCCCGGGGCGTCTAGAGATACATGACGGTCAGCGCGAGCCCGACCGCGATGACGGCGCCGCGCAGGACCGAGGGACTGACCCATCGGGCGAGCCGCGCGCCGAGATAGCCACCGGCGATCGCACCGGCGAGCACCGCGGCACCCGGCCCCCACGCGATCATGCCGACCACGACGAAGGTCGCCACGGCGAGGCTCGACACGATCGTCGCGAAGGCGTTCTTGACGGCGTTCGCTTCGTTCACGTCGTCGAGCCCGACGAGCGTCAGGACCGCCATCAGGAGGATGCCGAGCGCGGCGCCGAAATAGCCGCCATAGACCGCGACCGCGAAATCGCAGGCGAACGCCGCCCATCGCGGCACCTCGCCGGACCGGCGGGCGATCATCCAGGCCCGCAGTCTCGGACCGGCCGCGAACAGCAGTGTCGCTGTCAGCAGCAGCCACGGGATCAGCTGGCGAAACAGCCCGTTCCCGGTCACGGCGAGCAGCCCCGCGCCCACGGTCGCCCCCAGCACGAAGGCCGGTGCGCTCGACGTCAGCCGCCCCGCCTGACGGCGCAATTCCTTTCGATAGCCGAGGAGGCTCGCCGCATGACCGGGCCAGATGGAGATCGCGCAAGTGGCATTCGCCGTGACCGGCGGCACACCGACGGCGAGCAGCGCCGGAAACGTGAAGAAGGTTCCCCCTCCCGCGATCGCATTGCATGCACCGCCCACGATGCCCGCCGCCACGAGGAGGACGATGTCGAGAAGGTCCATCGCTCAGTCCCACCACCGGCTTGTCGGTCCGCCAGAGGTCGGCGTCTGCGGCGCGGTCGCCGTCCGACCCGGCTGCCTGGCGGTGACGGACGCGGCTCGCGCGCCGGTGTCGCGCACCTCAGCCTCCGAGCCCGGCACGAAACGCGTCGAGGAGCCTGCGCCCCTCCTCCCATCGCCCGAGGCCGCTCGCCCCGTTGATGTGCCCGTGCGGCCCGATCACGACGATCCCGGCATTCCACTCGCGCGCACGGCGGTGTGCGTGCTCGCTCGAGCCGTAAGGGTCGTCGGAGCTGGCGACGATCAGCGCAGGAAACGGCAAAGCGCGCGAGGGAACGTCGCGGAACGTGGTGGCCTCCTCGGGAAATGCGGGACCATGCGGATCGGGCACGGCGACGAGGAAGGCCCCCCGAACCGCACCCGCGATGCGCGCCGCGGCATGGACGACGAGCAGGCAGGCGAGGCTGTGGGCCACGAGCACGGCCCGCTGGTCCGTCCGGGCGATCGCCGCCTCGAGCGCATCGCGCCAGTCTGTGAGGTCCGGACGATCCCAGTCCGCAGGTCTGAACCTGACGAACGACGGGTCGTCGGCCTCCCAGCGGGTCTGCCAATGGGTCTCCCCCGAACCGCCGATCCCGGGAAGCACGATGGTTTCGGGCATTCGCTCTCCGCTCATCTCAGTGGCGCCGTGGGGTCGGGCAGGCTGCTACCCATCCGTTTTGAAGACAGCTCTTCGTCCTCATGCCGCGGAACCTTGGCGATGGGAAAGTGAGCTGATCTCACTCCAAGGCCAGGATCGCTCAGGTGGCCGACGGCTCAGTCAAAGGTGGTGGCCTCGCTGGCGCCGGAGCGGCGCGGCGCGCGAAGGATCCGATGTGCCATCCCTGCCAATCCGTCCCAAAAGGCGCGACCAGTCCTACAGCCCCGACTTCAATCCCATCGAGATGGCCGTCGCCAAGATCAAGGCGCTTGTGAACGCACCGTCGCCGGCCTGTGGGAGCGCATCGGCGACCTCCTCGACCTCGTCGCACCTGCCGAGGTCCGCGCCTACTTCACCGCCGCAGGATATGACCCGGATTGTGCGCGAAGTACTCTACCGTCCTGCTGAGTCCAGTTAGTCAGCTTTGAATTTCGACGAATGCCAAACCGATAGTGCCGATAGCGCCGGTAAGCATATGATAATATGCTTTATCCATCAGTGATGTAGGCCGAAATCGCGGCTTGCAAGCGCGAAACGGCTAGCCGGTTTGGCTCCCGCTATCGCCAAGGATCCAAAATCGTGACGTCCGTGGGCTCGAAGTCCTTGCGGTTGCGGGTGACCACGGTGAGGCCATGGACGAGGGCGGTTGCCGCGATCAACGCGTCGCGTTCGGATCGAGGATCCGGAACGTG
>NZ_QHHQ01000015.1 GCF_003258595.1 Acuticoccus sediminis | reverse complement strand
GCAACCCGCGCCTCAGGGGGTCAAAATTGGACGCCGATCCCCCGCTCTATGGGGTCAAAATTCCACGCCGGATCACAACCTGCGGCGAGGTGACTCAGGGCGCGGCTTGATGCGGGCGCGAATCGGCACGGCATGATTCAATCGCGCCATGAGCCCGGCCGCCGATCTCCCCGATGATCCCGAGACGCTGAAGGCGATGCTCCTCGCCGCGTCATCGTCACCCGCCGGCCGAAGTACGCCTGCAAGACGTGCCGCGACGGGGTCGTCCAAGCCTCGGCACCGGCCCGGCTGATCGAGGCGGGGCTGCCGACCGAAGCGCTTCTCGCACACGTCGCCGTCTCCAAATACGCCGACGGCCTGCCGCTCTACCGCCAGGGCAATATTTATCGCCGCGACGGCGTGGAGCTCGGCCGCAACCTGATGGCCGGCTGGATGGGCCGCGTCGGCTTCCACCTCGAGCCGCTGGCCGCCCGCGTCCTCGATCACATCCGCGCCGGCCCCCGCATCTTCGCCGACGAGACGACGCTGCCGACCCTCGACCCCGGCCGCGGCAAGACGAAGAGCGCGTGGCTGTGGGCCTACGCGCGCGACGACCGCCCCTTCGGCGGCACCGATCCGCCGATGGTCGCCTACCGGTTCGAGGACGGCCGCGGCGGCGACCACCCCGCGCGACACCTCGCGGGCTTCACCGGCATCCTGCAGGTCGACGGCTACACCGCCTACAGGCGCCTCGCCGACCCGGCGCGGTCCGAGGCACCGATGACGCTCGCCGCCTGCTGGGCGCATCTGAGGCGCAAGTTCTACGAGCTTCACGTCGCCGGTTCATCGCAGACCGCAACATGGACCGTGGAGCGCATGGCCGCACTCTGGCACCTCGAGGCCGAGATCCGCGGACGTCCCGCCGAGGCCCGCCAGGCCGCCCGTCAGAAGACCGCCGCGCCGATCGTCGCCGAACTGTTCGAGCGCTGGCTCGCCGAGCTCGCACGCATCCTCCGCAAGGCGAAGACCGCCGAGGTCATCCGCTACGCACTGCCACGCCGCGCCGACCTGGAGCGCTTCCTCAACGACGGCCGCGTCGAGCTCGACTCCAACATCGTCGAGCGCGCCATCCGCCCGCAGACCATTACCCGCAAGAACGCTCTGTTCGCCGGCTCCGATGGGGGCGGCCGAACCTGGGCCACACTCGCCACGCTGCTGACGACCGCCAAGCTCAACGGCATCGACCCGCACGCCTGGCTGACCCTCACCCTCGAGCGCATCGCGAGCGGCTGGAGCAACCGTCAGCTCGACGACCTCATGCCCTGGCACCCGCTCCCCGCGTAGACGGCCCACCGTGAGCGCTTACGTTCTATCCGATCGATTGGACGGAGCTCAGTCATGTCATTCGCTTCGAGCGTGCGGGGGGATGCTGTGAACGGTGCGCAAGACCGCACGGAGCGCGTGTTTGGCATCTTGGCGAGATGCGCGTTGCAGGACGCGTCGGTCTCTGGTGGAACGGCGATGCCTGGCGCGACGAGAGAGGAAGGAAGGTCGTTTTGGCGCCGCCTTCGGTGCTCCGGGATCGGGCGCTTCAACAAGGGTGGCTCTGGCCCGAACTGGTCTCGCCGGAGAGGGATGCGGCGATGATCGGTCTGCGCCGCTCGATGGTGTCCCTTGCGTGCTGCCATCTCGACCACGATCCATTCAACAACGCACCGTCAAACCTCGCCGCGCTTTGCCAACGCTGCCACTTGAAGCACGACGCCAAGGATAATTTGTCGCGAAGGCGCCTGAACCGTTGGTCGCGACTGACACGTGGCATGCATTCATTCGCCTTTGCTTGATCGTTGACCAGAGGCAATGGCATCGGCAACGCATCGTCGCAGCGAGAGCGAAGATCGATGCTTTCGGCCTCGAGGCCTTTGACGGTCTCTAGGAGCAGCTTTATGCAGCGCGCGAGGCGGTGGACTTCCAGACGACGAGGGTGTTGCCCTTCCTCATGTCGTCGATCGCTGCAGCGAGTTGCGGCGGTCACGCTGCGCCGGAACCCTCTCCTTGAACACCTTCTCGCAGCCGGCGGCCTTCAGCGCCTCGCGCTGGGATCGCTCGTGTTGGGAGCGCGGCTGGCTTGAGGCTCACCGCGACCGACCCGGCGGGTGTCCCGCCGGGTCGGCAAACCGGGCTTCCATGTGGAGCATGGCGCGATCGACGGCGTGGTAGGCATCGTGGAGCATGCGATCGATGCTGTCGAAGTCCACGGGCGGGAGCGGATCGGCGGGCGGAACTGAGAAACCAGCCCCGGTTTCGGCAGATGGCGGCTCGGGCTGCTGCCGGCGCCGCGGTGCCCAGGGGGAAAGCCCGAGATCGGAGGCGGCGTAGAGGCGCCAGCGGGCGCGCCCCGTCACCTCACGCACCACCCCGGCCGCTTCCAGCGCCTGCAGATGCCGCAACCCGGTCCTTGAGGCCACATCGAGGGAGGCGGCCACTGCGGATGGTGTGAGGAGGGGCGAATGGGCGAGCAGGGCAAGGACGGCCGGCCGCTGCGAGCTCGTCCGGTGCGCCCCCACCCTCCCCTGCCAGCGTCGCCAGGCCCCTTCGAGGGTGAGAAGGCGGGCGCGGCTGGCGTCGGCCGCACGGGCCATGCGGAGCGCCGTGCGGGCCAGCCAGGGCTCGAACGCCGTTGCCGCGCCGGCGGGCGGCATGATGGTGGCGAGGCAGGGAAGGACGGATCCGGTGACCGGCCGCAGCGCGAGCACGAGGGCGATGTCGAAGGCGCCGACGACGCGTTCGCGCGGGCCGGCGCGACGGATCGCCTGCAGGCGCGCGACGAGACCGGCGTGCGGCTGCAGCGGGCCGATACGCGCGAGGGCGGTGGCGATCTCGGGGTGGAGGGTGGCCCCATCGTCGGCCTGCCAGTCGCGCGCCCGCTCGCTGTCGCCGTAGTCGTCGGGCTCGGCGCCGCCCCAGGGGGCGGGAAGCGGCTGCATGTACCAGGCGCGCAGGCCCTGCCGCCAGAACCACAGGGCGGCGTGGAGCTCGTCCCCCGCGTCGACATGGGCGCCCGGCGCACCGGCGACGATGGCAAAGAGGTCCTGCGCCCGCGCCGGCCCGAGGCGTCGCGCGGCCATTTCGGCAGCGACGGTGGCGGTTTCGCGGAGGCGGAAGGCGGCGGCCATGGGGGACCGGCGCACCGCCTCGGCGAGGCGGCCGAGGGCCAGGGATGCCGCGGCGATGGGCTCCGGATCGAGGCCGGAGCGGGACGGTGCATGGCGGTCCATGGGGCGGTGCATGGGGCGGGTTTCCGGAGCGGCGCGACTCTCTTGCGGACAGTAACACGTTGTTCCTGTCCAACACATCTCGCCGGTCCGGTTTCCGCGCTGGCCGACGATAAGACCCCATTATCGTGTGCCACGATAGCATGCCGAATCGCCCCCTCCGGGACGACGATCAGCCCCGGAAACGGCCTCAGCTGCGAGGAGCGCCATGCCAACGGCACAGGATGATGCAAAGCGGTTCCCTCCCCCCGCCCTTGCAGGACCGGCGATGAGCGTCGCCGACGCCCTCGTCGACCTTCTGCCGGTCGCCACCGCGGACCGGCTCGCCGGCCACCTGACGGCCGGCGATGTCGAGACACTCCGGGACCTCGTGCGCGCATCCGTGCCGGACAACACCGTCCGTGCCGTCGTCTCCGACCTTGCCTATCTGGAGGCCTGGCACCGGGCCGCGCGCGGCGCGCCCCTCGCCTGGCCGCCGGCCGACGGTGATGGGCTCGCCTTCATCGCCCATCACCTTTTTCGGGCCGAGGAGCGCGCGGTCCGCGGCGACGGCTACGGCATGCCGGCCGCGGTCGAGGCGGCGCTGGTGGCCGAGGGCATGCTGCGCACGACCCTGCCCCATGCGCCCGCGACCGTCGCGCGGCGTCTCGCCTCCTGGCGGCGCATCGCGCAGCTGCGCGGGTTCGACGCGGCGCTCTCCTCCATCACGGTGCGCCGCACGCTGGCCGCCGCCCGCAAGGCCGCCGACCGGCCGCGGCAACGCCACAGCGAGACGGCGGTGACGCGCGCCCTTCTCGACCGGATGATCGGGGCCGATCCGCTGCCCGGCGACGCCCTGTCCCTGCGCGAGCTGCGCGACCGCACGCTGCTGCTCGTCGCCTTCGCCACGGGCGGGCGGCGGCGCTCCGAGCTCGGCCTCCTGCGGCTGGAACGGGTGGTCCGCCTGGAGCAGGACGGGGCGCGCGGCGCGGCGCTCGTCGATGCGCCGGCGCAAGCGGCGCACGGGCTTGCCATCATCCTCGGCCGCACGAAGACGACGTCGGCCGAGGACGACACCTTCCTCGTGGTGACGGGGCGGGCGCAGGCCCACCTCGAGGCCTGGATCGCGGCGCTCGGCGCTGTGCGGCCCGGCACACGCGAAGGCCCGATCTTCCGCGCCATCGATCGCTGGGGGGCGGTGGGCGAGGGCGCATTGTCCGGCCATGCGGTCAACGCCATCGTCAAGGCGCGGGCCGCGCGTGCCGGCATCGACGCGGCTCGGGTTTCGGCGCACGGGTTGCGGGCGGGCTATCTCACCGAAGCCTCGCTGCAAGGCGTTCCTATCGAGGCCGCCATGCGCCACTCGCTGCACCGCTCCGTCCAGGCCGCCGTCCGCTACTACCGCGATCAGGAGCGCGCGTCCGGCCGAGCCGCGCGCCTCGCCGGCTGAGGAGGAGGGCGAATGAACGGGGTAGCTATATTGTCGGCTTACGTCTGACGCAACGTTCCAGCGCGCATCCCTTCGGGACGAATATTACCAGATATATTCGCGTATATAGTTGAAAGTAATTCGTCCATGGCGATACGCTTGCCGGTGGCGCTTACCCGACGTAATCGGGCGCCAGGTAGTAACGACTAATGTGCATGGGGGCTCCCCGGTCAGCTACCTCATGGTAGAAGGGTAGCATCGACCAGCCCACCGAGGACAGGCCCGGCGGCAAGACCGAGCGCCACGATCGCCGCGCCGGATGCGACGACTCCGGTGAGCGTCGCACTGTCCAGGCGCGCCATCGTCCCTGCCGGCTCCTCGAATGCGGCGTGCTTCAGGACCCGGCCGTAGTAGGCCAGCGAGACGGCCGTGTTGACCGCCGCGACGAGCGTGAGCCAGCCGTAGCCCGCGCCGATGGTCACGCTGAACACCGTGAACTTGCCGAAGAACCCGACGGTCGGCGGGATCCCGACCAGCGACAGGAAGGCGAGCGTCAGGACGAGCGCGTCGAGCGGCCGGGCCGCGAACAGGCCGCGATAGTCGACCAGCGCCGTGCGGCCGCGAAGGTCCGCCACCACGGCGAATGCGGCGAGGTTGGCGAGCGCATAGGCGCCGACCATCGCAAGGAGGGCGTGAACGGCCCCCGCGTCGAGCCCGATGACCGCGACCGCCATCATCACGTAGCCGGCCTGGCTGACCGAGGACCAGCCGATCAGCCGGCGCACATCGTCCTGCCACAGCGCGGCGAGATTGCCGAGCGTCATCGTGGCGGCGGCGAGGATGGCGACGAGCGAGCGGATCGGCAGCGCGTCGGGCGGTACCACGGCGACGAGGCGGGCGAGCGCCACCGCCGCACCGATCTTCGGCACGATCGTGAGAAACGCGGCCGCCGGCACGGGCGCTCCCTCCGCGACGTCGGGCACCCAGGCGTGCGCCGGCACGGCGCCCAGCTTGTAGGCGATGCCTACGACCACCATCGCGAGGCCGGCGAGAAGCAGCGGCGACGCTTCCAGGCCGGCCGCGAAGGCCGATGCGAGCGGCTCGTAGCCCGTCGCGCCCGCCATGCCGGTGACGAGGACGACACCGGTCACCAGCACGGCGTTGGCCAGCGCGCCGACGAGGAAGTACTTCATCCCCGCCTCCACCGAGATCGCCCACCCGCGATGGTAGGCGGCCAGCGTATAGCCGGTGACGGACGACAGCAGCACCGCTACGACAAGCTGCAGGAGGTCTGCCGCGCCGGCGAGCGCCATCGCGCCGAGGGTGGAGAGGAGGAACATCGTGTAGACCTCGCCGTGCCGCCTGTCGGTGGCGAACCAGCCGGGCGAGATCATGATGCAGAGGCCGCTCGCGCCGAGGATCGCGAACCGCGCCCAGACGCTCGCGCCGTCGATGGCCCAGGTGCCGCTGAAGGTGGTCCCGGTGCGGCCGACCTGCTGGGCGAGCAGGATGGCCGCGACGGTGAGGCCGGACAGCGCGATCACGGCGCTAAACCAGTGCCACGACCGCGACACGAACGATGCGAAGAGGAGCGCCGCGGCCGCCGTCAGAAGGACGGCGATCTCCGGTGCGAGGTCGCCGACGGGCATTGCCTCAGCCCCCGTTTGCGGGTGCGGCCGAGGCGACGATGGCGCCGGTCGCCGCGTTCACCATGTCGAGCAGCCACGTCGGATAGACCCCGATCAGGATCACCAGCGCCATCATCCCCGCCAGCACCGCGAGCTCGACGCGGCCGACGTCGGGGAACGCGCGCCGCTCCTGCGCGAGCGGGCCGAAGAAGACCTGCCGCAGCATCGTCAGGAACAGCGCCGCGGTGACGAGGATGCCCAGAAGTCCGATCGCGGCGAGCCACGGGAACACCGCGAAGGTGCCGACGAAGATCTGCACCTCGGCCACGAACCCAGCGAGGCCCGGCAGGCCGAGGCTGGCGAAGGCGGCCACCACCGTCGCCACTGTCAGCTTCGGGGCGACGGCGGCGAGGCCCCCGAAGCGGTCCATTTCATAGGTCCCGGCCCGCGCCCAGATGCCGCCGGCGATCAGGAACAGCGCCCCGGTGATGAGGCCGTGCGCCACCATCTCCACCACAGCGCCTGTCAGCGCGAGCTGCCGGGCGGCCTCCTCGCCCGACAGAAGCGCCCCCGCCGCGGCAATGCCGAGCACCGTGTAGCCCATGTGGTTGACGGAGGTGTAGGCGATCCGCCGCTTAATGGAGGTTTGGCCGAAGGCGACCAGTGCGCCCCACAGGATCGAGACGAGCGCCAGCACCGCAAGCGGCAGCGCATAGGCCGCGAACGCCTCGGGCAGCATCTGGAGCGGCATGCGCACCATCCCGTACGTGCCCATCTTGAGGAGCACGGCCGCGAGGATCGCCGAGGCCGGCCCGGGCGCGTCGACATGCGCGGGCGGAAGCCAGGTGTGCACCGGGAAGAGCGGCGTCTTGATCGCGAAGCCGGCGACAAAGCCGAGGAAGACGAGCGTTGCCATCGGCCCGGCGCCGGCCAGCGGCTGCTCGGCGATGAGGGTTCGCATGTCGAAGGTGAGCGGGTCCGTCGACAGGACGAGCGCGATGATGGCGAGCAGGATCGCGAGGGAGCCGACGAAGGTGTAGATGAAGAATTTTAGCGCCGCCGCCTGCCGCTCGCCGTGCCCCCACCGGCCGATCAGGAAGAACATGCCGACCAGCGAGAGGTCGAAGAAGACGTAGAAAAACAGGAGGTCGAGCGTCAGGAAGAGGCCGAGCGACATCGCCTCCAGGAACAGGAACCAGGCGTAGTACTGGCGCACCCGCTCGGCGCGCTCCATCGGCCACGCGACGGCGGCGAGGAACACCAGCGCCGTCATCAACGCCAGCGCCAGCGAGATGCCGTCGACGCCGACGCGCCAGGCGACGCCGAGCGCCGGCACCCATGGCGCCTCCTCCACGAGCTGGAAGGCGGCGCCGCCGGTATCGAACCGCGTCCACGCCACCAGAAGCAGGAGGAACGGCACCGCGGCGAGCGCCACCGCGAGCTGGCGCAGGGTTCGCTCCGTCAGCCCGGGCGCGGTGAGGAGGACGAGAGCGCCGGCGAGCGGGAGGAAGATGGCAAGTGTCAGCATGTCACGCTCCGATCGCGAGCACGGCGACCGCCGCGAGGAGGCCCGCCACGAGGATCACGTAATAGTGGTGAGAAAAGCCCGTCTGCACCCGCCGCGCTTCCGCCCCGGCGAGGCCGACGAGGAAGGCGCTGCCGGAGGGAAGCCCCTCCGCCCCCAATTCGCCGAACCGGTCGAGCACGCGCGCCAGCCACCGCCAGAGGGCGGCCGCGAGGCGCACCCCGCCGTCGACCACGGCGTTGTCCACCGCGGCCAGCCGCTGCGGCACGGCCGCCGACGCGTCGCGCACCGCACGCGGCAGGGCGTCAAGCGCGCGGTCGTCGATCCGCCCGAGGTGGTGCGCCAGCCCCTGCACCGGCCGGGCAATGGCATGCTCGAGGAGCCAGGGCAGGCCCAGCCAGTCGGAGAAGGCCGCGCTTCGCCCCTCGGCGCCGAGACGCGGCGCGCGGGCCGCGAGGGCGAGGCCGAAAACGATCCCGACCGCGACCAGCGCGAGCGAGAGGACAAGCTCGAGGACGGTCCCGGCCGGAACCTCGCCCCCCAGCCAACGCGCCACCCGCTCGGAAACAGCCGGCAACCACAGGACAGCGAGGCCGAGCGAAGCCGCTGACAGCGCAAGGATCGGCGCGAGAGCGGCGACGGAGGGGAGCCGGTCGCGCGGCGTCTCCGCCCCGCGGCCGAAGGCGAGCCTCTGGTATCGCGTCGCATAGGCTGCGCTCAGCCCGCCAGCGAGGGTGACGAGAAGCGAGAGCCAAAGGCTCGCATGTCCCGCGGCGGAAACGATCTCTTCCTTCGTCCACGCTCCGCCCAGCGGCGGCACGCCGGCGAGCGCCAGCGCAGGGGCCAGAGCCGCCAGCGCGAGAAGCGGCGTGGACCTGCCGAGGCCGAGGCGATGGAGCGCGTAGGTGCCGCGAATCTCGTGCGCGAGCCCGGCAGCGAGGAACAGCGGCGCCTTGTAGAGCGCGTGGGCGACGAGGTGGAGGATCGCGACGGCCGGGTATCCCGCTCCCGCCGCGACGAACATGAGGCCGAGCTGCGCCGAAGTGGAGGCTGCGAGCAGCTTCTTGACGTGGTTCTGCAGCATCGCGACCACACCGCCGGCGATCGCGGTAACGAGGCCGACGGCTATGGCCACGTCGCCGAATCCCGTGCCGGCGAGGTGAGGTTCCACCCGCGCGACGAGGTAGGCGCCGGCGGCGACGAGCGTCGCGGCGTGCAGCAGCGCCGAGACAGAGGCCGGCGCGTCCATCGCGCGGAAGAGCCACGGCGAGAACGGCACCTGCCCCGCCTTCGCCGCCGCCGAGACGAGCAGCCCGCTGGCCGCGAGGGCGAGGGGCCACCCGGCGAGTTCGCCGAGCGCCTCGAAGCCCAGCGAACCCGTGGCGGCGAACAGTACCATCACGGCGAGGAACAGCCCCACGTCGCCGGTGCGCGTGACGAGGAAGGCCCAGGCGCCGGACGAAACGGCGTGGCTGTCCCGCCAGCGGTGGGCGACAAGCGCCCAGGACGCCGCGCCAATCACCTCCCATCCGATGAGAAGCGTCAGCAGGTCGTCCGCCATCACGACCAGCTCCATGCCGCCGACGAACACCAGCATCAGCCCGACAAGGCGGGCGAGCGCGGGTTCCTCCTCGTTCAGTGCGGCGTGGACGGTGACCGGGAGGGCGACAAGCGGCACGAGGACGAGCATCACCGCCGACAGCGGCGTCAGCCCTGCATGAAGGCCAAGCGCGCCCGTCCACACGATGGCGAGGCGAGCGTCCGCGATGGCGACCGCCGCGGCGAGCGCGACGACCAGCGCGAGCACGAGGCCAGCCGCGGCGGCGAGTGCGCGGCTACGCTCCGGCACGGCGAGGACGAGGGCGAAACCGGAGAGGACGGGGAGGGCGGCGACGAGGGCGAGCATCATTCCTTCAGCGTCCCTAGGCTCTCGATGACGTCAGCCTGCCGGGCGCGGTAGACCGCGACCACCAGCGCGAAGCCCACCGCCATTTCGACCGCCATCACTGCCATGATGAGGATGGCGAGAAGCTGCCCCTCCGGCGCGCCGCCGAGGGCGAATGACCAGAAGCCGAGCGTCGCCAGCAGCGCGCCGTTCAGCATCAGTTCGATGCCCATCATCAGCATCACGAACGACTGTTGCGACAGCGCCCCGTAGAGCCCGATCCCGACGAGCCCGGCGGCGACGATGAGAACGGATGCCAAGGTCATGCGTGCCCCCCGTGGTGGTGACCGCCGTGTCCGTGCCCGCCGTCGTCGTGGCCATGGTGGGCATGGTGGCCACCTTCCTCGTCCGGTACGCGGCCGGCGGGGGTGCCACCCGGCTCCAGCCCCGGCGGCACGGCGCCTTCCCATGCGTCGCCGTAGCGCCCGCTCCTGGCAGACAGGATGACGGCGGCGACCATCGTGGCGAGCAGCGTGACGCCGGCCGTCTCGAAGATCAGCATGGACGAGCCCAGAAGCTCGATGCCGAGATCGTGGACCACGCGCGTGTCGGCCGCGACAGGGTCGGAGGGCAGCTCGGTGAGAAGCACGGCAGCGGCGAGCCCGGCGAAGGCGAGCGCACCGGCGGCGATCGACAGGCGATGCTGGTGGACCATCTGCATCGGGTTGAGCCCGGCAGGGTTCATCATGAACATGACCATGAAGAGGGCCATGACCATCATCTCCACCGCCATCATGAAGACGGTGGCGACGCCGATATAGGGCGCCGACAACAAGAGCGCGATCCCGCCCACGGCGAAGAAGGAGAGCATGAGCCAGAAGCTCGCCCGCACCATGGAGTCGACGCGGAAGACCCGCCAGCCCGCCCAGAGCGCGAGCGCCGAGAGCGCGATGAACAGAATGTCCGTCACAGCCATAGCGCCGCCAGCCCGGCCTGCAGGAGGTGGAGGAACGACAGCGGCAGGAGGACGACCCACAGGAGCGTCACCATGCGCGAGACCGGCATGCGCGGCACGAGGTGGGTGAGGGCCACCAGCAGCGCCATCACGATCGCTGTCTTGAGGGCCAGCCAGAGCGGCCCCGGCAGCACCGGGCCGAGATGGCCGCCGAGGAAGACCGTCGCGCCCATCGCCGCGAACGAGACGAGCATGGCGAGCCGCGCCGCCTGCCAGAGCGCGCGGGCGGCGCCGGAGTCTTCCGCGCTGGTGCCGCCGGAAAGGTCGGCGGAATCGGCATAGTCCATCGGCCCGCGCAAGGTGAGGGAGAGGCCGACGATGAGGAACAGCGGCAGGCCGAGCGGCTGGGGCACGAGGTTCCACATCCCGCGCTGGCTCTCTACGATGGCCACCACGTCGAGCGAGCGGGCCGGCAGCGCCGCCGCGATCAGCGCGAACATCGACGGCAGCATCACGGGTAGCCCCGTCGCCACGTAGCGATAGGCGCCGATCAGCGGGAACGGCGCGTTGGGCGACCAGCCGTGCAGGAAGACGACGACAACCGTCAGCGCCTCGACAGCGCCCCACAGCACGATGCCGCTCGGCAGCTGCACCAGCGCGAGGCCATCGGCAAATGGCACCACCGAAAGACCCACCGCCGCGAGCGCGCCATACCACGCCGGAGCGAGCCGCCAGTTCGCCCGGTCTGGCGCTTCGGTTGAAATGGTCTGCCGGGCAAGGAGCGCCCGGCCGACACGAAACGGAGCGCCGGCGGCCTGCGCGACGGGGGCGCCCGCCACCGCAGCCCGCGCCATTGCGTCGAGCACCGCGGCCAACGCGGCTCCGAGCGCGAGGAAGACGAAGAGTGCCGGGACCGCCGCGAGGCTCATGCTGCCGCTCTCCCCCCGTGCGCCGCAGCCGGGGGCACCGCCGCTTCACGCAGCCGCGCGAGATCGAAGCTCACCAGGCAAAGCACCGCCTCCTGCCATTCGAGCCCCGGCAGAAGCCCGGCAAGGTCCGGAACGGCGTCATCGTCCCGACGGGTGCCTTTCGTTAGCGCATCGATCAACCCGCGGACGCGCCCGCGCACATCTCGGCCACCGACAGCCCCGAGCCCCGGCGGGATCGCCGCGAGCAAGCCGGACCAGCGGACGGCGCGTGCCAGTCTAGGCCTCGGCGCGTCCGGATCCGCCGCGGCCGCACGCACCAGACGCTCGGCAAGCGCTGGCAGCTCCATGAGGCGCAGCACGCGGGCGAGGGCGCAGTGCGGCGTCGCGGCGAACCCATCCTGCGTATAGGGCGCCGACATGGGCGTGGCCGACTGGATGACGTCCCCCTGAAGCGTGATCCTGAGCGAAAGCCCCGGCGGGAAGGCGGCGAGATATGGCCCGAACATCGCCGAATAGGGATCGAGCGCGAGCCCATCGCGCAGGTCGTCGGCGGTCATGGGCATCGGCCGGCCGTAGGGTGTGCCGCCCATCATACCCTCGCCGCCCTGTCCGTGCGGGCCGATGCCCTCCCACGGGTTCGGCGGCCGGTCGTCGAGGATTGCCGGCTCGTCGTCCTCGCCCAGCCCGGCGGTAAGGGTCGCTGCCGCCGCGTCTAGGTCGTCCGGCAGGCGGCGGCCTGCATCGAGGCCGGGCAGCGGATCTGAGCGCCACCAGAGCGTGCGCCGCGGCGCCGGCAGCTGATCGTGAACGCTGGCGAGCGCGAGCCGATCGGCGGGCCGTTGCGCCCCGGCCACGAGAAGCACCCGCGCCGCCCGCGGCGTCGCGACGAGCCGCAAGTGCGGGTCCAGCGCGAGCCGCTCGACCGCACCCAGCGCACCTTCGCCGATGGCCGGGAAGACCGGGAGAGGGGTCACTGCCACCGGAACACCCCCTCGCGCCAGCCGTAGAGGATGCCGATCGAGAGGATCGCGAGGAACATCCCCATTTCGGCGAGCGCCTTCAGCCCTTCCTCGACAAAGACGACCGCCCATGGGTACATGAACATCATCTCCATCTCGAAGGCGATGAAGACTAGGGTCATCGTGTAGAAGCGCACGTGGTAGCGCTGCCAGGCATGTGTCGCGGGCGACCCGCCACCGAGGAAAGGCGCCCGCTGCGGCCAGGGCGAATCGTGTCCGCCCAGCGCCTTCCGCGAGCCGAGCACCAGCGCCAGGGACAGGCCCGTCAGTCCGAGGACGGCGAGAAGCGTCGTCATTGCTGTTCGACCTTCCGTTGCTGCTGCTCTCTTGGCGAACACCTGTGCCGGGGGAATGTTTCCTTATGATGCCCGGGCGGGCTGATCCGGCCCCGCCAAGGCTCCGGCCGCGGACCGACTCTGAGCCGTCACACCTCGCAGTTCAGGAGGCCACGGTAGCCGACGGTCAGCCCCTGATCGAGCTGGAAGACGAGGTCTGCCTTGCGGCTCGCCATGTCGCCCTCGGTTTCGGTCTCGGCACCCGCGACCGGCATGACGCGCATGTGGATCGGACCCGCCGACAGCATCGTCCCGTTCGCGAACCCGTCGAGCCCGCCGGTCTCCGAAGCCAGCTCCACAAGCTTCCCGTTGAGCTTCATCACCCCGCGCGCGCCACCTTGGCCCGGGACGGCGACCAGGATCGGGTCGGCCTCCGCCGAGCGGTGGAATCGGCAAGCCGCACCGGCGCCGAGAACCTTCTCCACGTCTGCATCCTGCAGCGGCGCCGGGTCCATCGCCGCGACGACGGGCGATTCGACGGCCTCCTCCGCCGGCACGACCTCCGGCAGCGGCTCGTCCATCGTCTCGGGCCGCTCCACGCCGCCTGCGCCGCTGATGTCGGCGATCAGGTAGCGCATCTCCGCGATCTCCCGGCGCTGCGCCTCGATGATCTCGTCGGCGAGCTTGCGCACCCGCGGGTCGGTGATCTGCGCCCGCTCGCTGGTCATGATCGCGATCGAATGGTGCGGGATCATCGCCCGCATATAGCTGACGCCGCTCACGGTCGCCTGGCTGCGCACCAGCCAGAGCGAGAGTGCGAACACCACCACCGCGCCCACGAAGATCGCGATGTTGGCCTTCGTGTTCGTGTACATGCCCAACATGAAGGCGAGCATGATGGCCGCCATCGTCGCACCCATCAGGAACGCCATGTAGGTTCGCGTCTCGGAGTAGAAGACGTGCTCCCAAGCGTATGTATTGAGGTACATCAGCACGAACATGACGACGGTCGAGGTCGCGATCATCGCGCCGAATCGGAAATAGGACATCGCAGGGCTCCTCAGCGAAGTTATCGGGTCTGGCTGCTTTCGTCCGGGTCTGGGTAACCGGCATAGTCTTCGGCCGTCATACCCGGCAGACGGTCGACGAAGGCGACGAGGGACCAAAGTTCCTCGGGATCGTGGCTGGCGGCAAACGCCGGCATGCCGCTCATCTTGATGCCGTTCGCGACGATCCAGTAGATCTCCCGCGCTTCCCACTCGGCGGCCGCCTCTATGAGGTGCGGTGGCTGCGGTCGCATCCCTTCTGCCCAGTCGGCGCGCTCGACGCCAGGCCCGGCGTGGCAATGGGCGCACATCGCCTTGTACCGGCTCGCCCCGGCAGCGATCATGTCATCGGAAAAGGATTCCGGCGCTGCGATACCGTCGGCGCGGCGCTCGACTGAGCTGTGCATGGTTGTCGAAAAGGCCCAGCGAATGAAGTCGGCGTGCTCGTCGCTGGCCGCGACGTTATAGGCGCCGGTGTAAACGATGACGAACCCCGTAACCGCAACGATGGCGACGAGCCCGACCCCGCCGATGATCCCGCTCACAATCAATCTCATCGGTATTCCGATCCTGTCAGGCACACTCGTGGGTCAACGCGTCATGCCCCCATTTGATCCGACACTGCCGCACTGCGGCCCGGTCACACCAACCTGCCCGCCACCGAAGGGTTCATCACCGCCGAGTACAGTAATGCCTTGCACTCATCCTCTGGCGCGCTTTCCGGACGAGAAAACAAAGTTACAATTTTCCTTAACGCCGAACCGGGCTTGCGTGTCGGCCGGACCCGCAGCCCTTGAAATCAGTCATCGAGCCGAGTTACCGCAGCCTCAAGCTGTTCGGCTTCCACAAAGCCTGGAATGATCTCAGTGCCGATGACGAAGGTTGGCGTGCCATTAATGTTCAGACGCTCGGCAATCCGGAGGGTCTGACGGATTTTCTCAGTAATATCGTCGGCTTGACCTCGGGCAACGATCGCGTCCCAATCGAGTGCAGCGTCCTCGATTGCCATGCGGATCTGATCCTCGGTGAGGTTGCCATCGTGCCCCATGAGCGCCTGATGCACCTCCCAATACTTTTCCGGGGCCAAATTCCAAACTGCGAGTGCTGCACGGGATGCCTGCGCGGATGACGCGGACAGGATGGGAAATTCCTTGAAGACATAGCGAATACGGTCGTCGTTCTTCAAAAACTCGGCGACCTCAGGCTTTACCCGGCGGCAGAATGGACAATTGTAGTCGAAAAACTCGACGACTGTGATCATTCCGTCGGGATTACCACCGACAGGATCGTTGTCGGCGGTGCGGATCGCGTCGCCCATCTCGATGAGAGCGTTCTTGACGGATTCCGTCTCCGCCGCTTGCTGCCGTACCTGGAGCGCCTCAAACGCTTCGGCCAGAATTTCTGGGTTTTCGATGAGATGATCACGGATCAGCGCGCGCACTTCATCCTTCTGGAGGTCTGTCAGGCTTTCGGCGGCGGCACCAGTTGCCGTGATTGCAAGCATTGCCGCCATGATCGCGGTTCTGAGCATTGTCTATTTCCTATTTGATGAGCCAGAAGCGCGGTCGCCTCGCGCGGTGGCAATGGCATCGAGCACGGTGCTAACGGTCAGAATTTCCGGTAGAAGGATGCCTTCGGGCGCGGCTGGACCGAAAGCCACATTGAGGGGAATGCCGTAGCGGCCCTGCGCCTTTACGAAATCGGCAATCGCGTCGTCCGGAAGCGTCCAGTCGGCACGCATGGCGACCGTGTCGGGGCGGGCGAGTTCGATACGCACTGCATCGCGGTCCAGCGCAGCAGCCTTGTTGTAGACGCACGTGATGCACCAGTCGGCGGTCACATCCACGAAAACCACATGACCCTTGGTGACGTGGCTCTCAATCGCTGCGCGGTCGAATGTCTTCCACTCCCCGGCCTCTACCGTGTGCTCTGGGGGGGTGGTCGATCCGACGTCGGTCGCGACGTAAACGGTCGAGGCGACTACGACCGCGGCTCCAAGGACAACAGTCACGCGACGAGGACGGTTAGCTGCCACGGCGACCGCGAGCGCGGCGACTGCAGCGGCGGCAAGCGCGTCCGCGCCCGCCTGCGAGTCGAGGATCCAGGCCAGCCAGACGACAACGCCGAGCATTGGAAGGGCGAGTGCCCGCTGGAGCCACGCCATCCACTGCCCGGGCTTAGGCAGGACCGACACCGTCTGAGGGATAGCGGCTATGGCGAGGTAGGGTGCTGCGAACCCGGCTCCGAGCGCAGCGAACGCAACCGCCAGCTCGCCCGGCCCGCCAGCGAGACCGAAGCCGATCGCAGTACCGAGAAACGGCGCGCTGCATGGCGTTGCGACGAGCGCTATGACGAAGCCGTCCGCAAAATCTCCCGTACGACCGAACCGACCGAGCCGGTTCTGTAGCCCAGCCGGCGGACGGAATTCAAAGATTCCAGCGAGATTTAGCGTCATGAGCACGAAGAGCCCGAACAGCAGTGCCACGAAGACAGGCTCTTGGAACTGCATGCCCCAGAAGACATCTCGCCCGAGCGCCTTCAACGCGCTGAGGACCGAGCCGAGAAGGATGATGAAGACGGCAATGCCACCGGCGGTCGCAAGGAAGGCGAGCCGCTGTTGCCGCCGTTCCAGGATTGTCGCGCGCCCGAGCGCTGCGACCTTGATAGACAGCACAGGAAGGACACACGGCATCGCGTT
The DNA here is from genome assembly GCF_003258595.1 of Acuticoccus sediminis. Taxonomy (NCBI): domain Bacteria; kingdom Pseudomonadati; phylum Pseudomonadota; class Alphaproteobacteria; order Hyphomicrobiales; family Amorphaceae; genus Acuticoccus; species Acuticoccus sediminis. Next base: position 33,110 of record NZ_QHHQ01000015.1, on the reverse strand, counting down.
GAGGATCAGGCCGCCGAGGAATGCGATGAGGAAGATTGCCACCAGTCCTCGCGCGGGCTCGGCCGTTGGCGCTGCTGTGGGAATGACGGCGGTCGCGACGGTGCCGGACAGATCCAGCGCGAGTCCCTTTCCGGCCACAGTCAGGCGCACTTCAGTGCCCGGAGACGGCAGCGTCGGACCAGCAAGCGTGGCGGCGAAGCGACCTCCACCCCTATGCGCCAGACGGCCGATTAAGGGATCCTCGCCCTCGACTTCCGCCACGATCAGCGCATCGTCGAGACGCGGAGCGCGGTCGCCGAACGCCTTAAGCGTGACGGACAGTCCCTCCTCCGTCGCCGCGAGAAGGGCCAGAGCGACATCGGCGTCGAGCGCCGGGACCGGAACCTTGGCCATCGCGTCGGCGATGGGTGTATCCTCGGCGCGCGGAAGAAGCGCTAGATCGGCCGGAACCGGAGTACTGAACTCGTACCGTTCCGGCACGCACACCCTACCGCAGACGAGGAGACCTGCCCGGAGCGCGAGGCGTGCGCCTTGGTCGGCGTTGGACCGCTCGATTGTGACGGGGAACGTCACGGTGTGCGAATAACCTAGAGCCTCGATGCCGAACGCGACGAACCGCTCTGGCGCGGGGTATGCGACGCGGAAGCTGGCGACGTTGACAGAGCCCTCCGTGTCGATTTGCGGCGGCAGCCCCGTTGATCCCGCTGAACGCCAGTAGGTTTTCCACCCGTCATCGAGCCGGACCTCAAGGCCCGCGACAATCTGGCCGTCGTCATTGACGGCCACGTGCAGGCGGGCCGCGCTGTTCGATCGCTCCTGCCACGGCGTCGCTGCGACGGCCGCAACCGTCAACGACAGGACGAGGCTGAGTGATAGGATAAAGCGCGTCGCGGCGATCATCGCTGCGCCGCAATCTGGGCATTCATCTGGTCGTGGCGGCGGCGAATATCGGCCGGCCAGCGACTCTTGATGTAGGAAAGGGTGGCGATGATCTCGTCGTCCGTCAGGACATTCTCGAAAGCTGGCATATTCGAGTAGTACGGCTCACCGTTGCCCATCTCCTTCGGAGGGCCGTACTTGGTCAGCTCGAAGAGCAGCACGTCGGCGTGGTGCCAGGTATGACCCGTCTCGTCGTGCGGCGGCGCAGGGAGTCGCCCGTCGGGTCCGCGATCACGCCAGTTCGGCTGGCCCTCGAGGTTTGCACCGTGGCAGGCGGCGCATTGCGCCGCGTAGACTTTTTCTCCCTCCGCGATCACAGCAGTATCGCCCGACTTCAACTCGATAGACTGAGCTGGGCCAGGATCGAGCCACAGCACAGCACCTGCCATTACCGCGATACCAATCGCAATGCCGACGCCGATCATGATGACGGCACGTTTTCTCTGCATAAGCGTTTACCCGAGAAGCGGATTGCTGGGGGGACGGACGACGACGCGGGTGCCGTCCGGGACGCGCTCGTAGAGATCGATGACGTCCTGGTTCAGAAGGCGCACGCATCCTGAGGAGACGGCCCGGCCGATCGAATGCGCTTCCTGCGTACCGTGCAGGCGGTAGAGCGTGTCGCGGCCGTCCTGGTAGAGGTAGAGCGCACGGGCGCCAAGCGGGTTGCCGAGGCCGGGATCCATGCCGTTGCGATATTGCTCAAGCTCCGGCTCGCGAGCGATCATCTCGGCCGGCGGCGTCCAGGTCGGCCACGCCTGCTTGCGCTCAATCGTTGCGGTGCCGTCCCATCCGAACCCTTCGCGACCGAGTCCGACGCCATAGCGCATCGCCCGGCCGCCTCCCATGGTCCAGTAGAGATAAAAGCTACCGGTATCGACGACGACCATGCCGGGCCGCTCGCCCGTGGGGTTCGCCACTTCTCGGCGCCAGTAAATCGCGTCTACACGGGCGAGATCCACGGCCGGGATGGGGAACCGCTCGTCCGGACGCGGGCCATAGATCGCCTGGTAGACGGGGGGCACCTGGCCGGTGCCACCCGTCTGCGGAGGCGGCGTCTGCGCCATCGTGCAGCCGCCGACAAGCGCTGTCCCGCCGCCGAGAAGAAAGGTCCGCCGGTCGATCATGTCAGCGGCCCGCCTGGTAGAATATTGAGCTATTCTGTGCGGTGCCCGCGCCAAAGGTCACGACATCGTACCTTGCCTTCGGATCATCTCCCATGCCGATCGAACCGCGCGGCATTCCGGGAACTGCGATTCCGTGAACATCCGGGCGCTCGTCGAGCAGTTTGGCGATGGCCTCGGGTGGGACGTGTCCCTCCAGCACGTAGCCGTCGACAGCAGTGATGTGGCATCCCCGAACCTCGTCAGGAACCGCCGCTTGGCGGCGAAGTGAGGTCAGATCGTCCAGCTCTGTCACTTCGACCCTGTATCCGAGGCTTTTCATGTAGTCAGTCCACGAGCCGCAGCAGCCGCACCAGGGCGTCTTGTAGACGTGCATGGTGTGCTCGGACGGGTCGGCGGCGATTGCCGGGGTGACTCCCATGGCCGCAACGGCGAGCATTGCGGCGCGGAGAAGGCTTGTCCTTGACATTGTCGAATGCTCCGGTGTCGTGGATGGTCTTCGGGTTTTCCGAGTGTGCACGCGGGCGCCGACGCAAACGTGCATGTGATGGGGCGCGTTGAGCGGTAGGCTGCCGCTGTTCCACACTGGGCGCTCAGCGCTCAGCGCTCGGCAGGCCGCTCATCCCGCTTCGCCCTCGACTTCGAGGAAGGTCATCATTCCGCCGGCCTGATGCTCGATCATATGGCAGTGGAGCATCCACTTGCCGGGCGCCTCCGCAACGAATGCAATGGACACTCGATCATCGGAAGCGAGGACGGTCGTGTCCCGCCACGAGCCGTCGATGGCCTCTCCGTTCCTGGCGATCTCACGGAAGTGCATGCCGTGCAGGTGCATCGCATGCGGAAACGCGGTGTCATTGACGATATCGACGATAGCAGTCTCACCGCGTTTCAGGACGGCGAGAGGCGTATCCATGTCGCCCGCGATGCCGTTGAACGCCCAAATCCGCCCGTTGGAGACGAGTTCGCGCATCCCCATCATGCGCCCACTCATCATGGCGCCGCGCATGCGACCCATCGCGCCCCCCTCCATCGTCAGGTCGAGGCGGCGAGCATTCGCGAGGTCGAGAATGGGGCGCGCGTTCCCGTCCAGCGGCTTGACGTCATTCCCGACGAGGCCGCTACCTCCCGCCTCCGCTCCATACACGAAGCGGCCGAGACGGACCTCGTCCGTCAGCGTATAGGCCGTTATTGGATGGGTAGACCCCGGCGCTCCGGTTGCATCGAGAACGAGGTCGACGCGTTGGCCAGGTCCTAGGACGAGCAGCTTGTCGCCGAGCGATCGGGGCTCCACCGGGTTGCCGTCCTCCGCGACTATCACCGGTATGTGACCAGAGAAGAGCAAGGCGAAGATCTGCGCGTTGGCGACGTTGGCGAGTCGCAGCCTCACGCGTTCTCCCGCCGTCAGTTGGACGGCGGCGTCAGCGCTGTTGTTGATCGTCGCTAAGTTTCCGAGGCGGCCGGCGTGCGCCCACTCGTGCATCTGACCGAATGCGGGGTCGAGCTGGCCGTTTTTGTCGACGACCCAATCGTCCAGAACGAGAAGGATGTCCTGATCGACCTGGAGAGGCTTGCGTTCGTCGACAATCAAAATGCCGTAAAGACCCCGATCCTGCTGGTTCCAGCCGCGAAAATGCGTGTGATACCAGTATGTTCCGGCATCGGTCAGATCGAAGGCATAAGTCATAGAGCCGCCGGGTTCGACGGGCGCTTGAGTAAGCGGAGCGGCGCCGTCCATGGCATTTGGCGGACGAAGGCCATGCCAGTGCACCGCCGTCGGTTCATCGAGGCGATTCTGGAAGTCGACCTCAAGCCGATCGCCAACGCGATAGCGCAAGAGTGGACCGGGTACGGTTCCGTTGTAGCTCCAGGTATCGGCGAGGCGCGTGGCGTTGCCGTATCCAAGCGCTTGCCGGCCAGGCGCGGCTATGAGGCGGCGCGGGGCCGATGCCGCTAAAGTTCGATTGGCCGCCATGCTGAGGCTTGCAAGCCCGGCGGCGGCGCCGAAGATAACGCCGCGCCGTGTCACGGTCGCTGCGCGAAGTGGGAAAGTCATTGGGTTTTCCGTATGCCGCGCCGAACCGGCTGCCGGCCTAGACAGACGGGCTCATGGCCCACATCCCCACCCCGAAAGGGCGAGCGCACCCGCTTTCGCGCCGACGATCAACCGGCGGAGCGGTAGTCTGTGCTTTGCCATGGCCGCAAAAATGACAGGCGGAAAGCTCAGACGCTAAAAGCGAAAAGGTCTTGGAGGGGGTGGGTCGGCGCACATCAGGGCGCGGATCAAATCCGGCGCTTCTGCGAAGTAAACGCAAGCTGCCGAAAGTGTTGGGAAGGCGATCGTCGGCGCGGCGATCAGAGAACCCGGTCCGCAGTTGCCAAGACCTGACATACAGACCGGCTGCTCGCGTGATCCATCCTGGCAACGGCCACCGAGGCAGTGATCCACCGTCATAGACGTTTGATCTGCCATATCCGAAGCACCAGGAAGTTCGTTCATCGCGATCATGCCGCCGGATGCGCCGGCGTAGACAGGCGAGCCGATGAGGCTCGCCACCACAGCCACCGTCAGGATGAAAGCGAACAGACGCATAGTCCAGCGAATAGACAGCTTCGGATCGCTCTGTCAATGCTGGCCCGGTCGGCGCATGTAGCGATCGTCCTATGTCCAGCCTTTGGCGTTCTCGCTGAGACTCCGGATGGATCGAAGCCTGGGACGATCGCTGCTCTTCGTCCTGGAATTCACTTTGAGCAACCTATGAGTGTTGTGTGACTTATTGGACACGCGGGAGCCGCGGTGTCGTGGTGGCCTTGCAAGTGCAATGTCCGAGCGGTACTTGGTGACGGCTGGTTTGGAGAAGACGTTGGCTATTGCTCGCTTCTTTCTTGTGACGTTGATCGTACTGGCCGTTGGCACGGCCGGTATCGGACACGTTGCGGCCTACGAAGGCGGAAGCACGGCTGTCGCCATGGATAGCCCCGACGCCGGACCGGTGGATAATCACAGCGATCATTCGACCGAGCGCGGCCCCACAAGCGATACCTCTGACGCTGGCGACTGCTCCGATACCGATCCCTGTGTTGGCTGCGCCATCCACTGCTCGGCAATCGCCGCGATGGATGGATCGTCGATGACGATGACTTTTCGCTTAGGGCGACTGCCCGTCACGTTGTCGGAGCAATTGCTCGCGAGCGACGCGGCGAATCTAGAGCGCCCGCCCCGAGCGATCTGACCGAAGCGCGTCCTTTCACGGACGCTGTCCGTCAGACATCCGATCGCTCTATTCTGAATTGATCTCATGAAACGTTTGCTCACTGGCGCGCTTGCCGCGTCGGTGGCCGGCTGTGCGAGTGCGCCTTACGTGGCCGCGCCGCCCCCGCCGGCTGCCGTGCCTACGCTCGCCTCCGCCTCACCACCACCATCCCCCCTCACGGCGGGATACACCCATCGAACCCCGGTCGAACCGGCGTTACCGCGTGACACGACACCGCCGAGTGAAGGGTTCGCGCGTCCAAGGGTCGGGTCATGAGCCGCTGGTTCCGCGCGGCTGGCGCGACAGCGCTTGTCGGGTTCCTCGGCGGCTGTGTGTCCGCGGAGGACTTCCCGATCGACCGGGGCTTCATGGCTGTGAGTACCGGCGCGCAACCTGTTACGAAAACTCATAGCGTTTGGGCGACGAACGCGGTTCAGCAGGCGCAGAACGAAGCCCAAGTCCATGCTCTCGTGGCCGGGAAGACGATCAACGCGGACACTGCAGTACGCGTCGCTCTTCTCAACAACCGCGAACTGCAGGCGGCCTATGCCGAACTTGGTCTCTCGATTGCTGAACTATGGCAGGAGAGCCTGCCAGTGAATCCGACCGTTGCGCTAGGCGTAAACGCCAGCACAGATACCGTCAGGCAAACACTGGAGGGGGCGCTGATCGCCAATGTCCTCTCCTACGCTACCCGCCAACGGCGGGTTGCCATCGCCGAGACGCGCGTTCGCCAGGCGCAAGAACGTGCGATCGAGGCGACGTTGAATCTCGCTCATGAGACACGGCGGGCCTTCTACGAGGCTGCTGCGGCCTGGGGTGTGGTCATTGAGCTGAACCGCGCATTGGTGGCGGCGGATGCCGCTGCTGAATTGGCCGGCGAGTTGGGCCGAACGGGAGCGTTTTCAAAGGTCGAGCAGGCCCGTCAGCAGGCGTTTTATGCGGAGCTAACCTCTGAGAAGGCGCGTGCGGTTCTGGAAGCCCGACTTGCCAAAGAGCAGCTGACACGACGTCTTGGGCTCTGGGGCGCCACACTCTCTTACGAAGTGCCAAATGGATTGCCGAACCTGCCGCGCTCGATCCGCGACCAATCCGCCATTGAGCGGTTAGCGCTTCAGAATCGCGCTGATCTCAAGATCGCCAAGCTGGAACTAGAAGCGCTTGCGCGGAGCTACGGCCTTACCAAGGCTACGCGGTACGTCACCGATCTTCAAATTGCAGCCGGACTGGAGTTGGAGCGCGAGGAGGAGGTCGAAGACGGCGATACGACGGTGACAAATCGTCTGACACCGAGGTTTGAGGCAGAGTTCGAGATTCCGATCTTCGATACGGGAGCGGCCCGCCTCAGGACCGCAGAACTCCAATTGATGAGAGCGACGAACCTTCTCGCCGCCCGCGCCGTTGCGGTTCGCTCTGAAGCACGCGCCGCCCACACCGCCTACCGCGGCACATACGAAATTGCCAAGCACTACCGTGACGCAATCGTACCGCTACGCAAGACGGTCGAGGACGAGGCCGTCCTCTCCTACAATGGAATGATCACCAACACTTTTGACCTCCTCGCCGACACCCGCGCGCGAATAGCGTCCGTGCGCGCAGCGCTCGAAGCGCGGCGTGACTTCTTCCTCGCAGAGGTGGACGTCGCGGCTGCGATCTGGGGCGGCGGTGTCGCCGGCACCGAACCCGCCGAGACCGAGGTCGCAGCAGCCGAGGGAGACGAAGAATGACCGATCGTAAGAACGTCGCCGGTTTATCGCGACGTCAGTTGCTAGGGGCTGGCGCCGCCGCTGGCGCACTCGTCAGCACATCGGCCTGGTCGCGGACGGCCAACATGAGCCTGCCCGATGCGCCCGTCATGGAGAGCCCTCTCACACAGCCGCCGCAAGCTCCGAGCGGAGGTCTGCCGTACAATCCGGTCTGCACGCTGAACGGCTGGTCGCTTCCGTTCCGTATGAATGGCAATGTCAAGGAATTCCATCTTGTCGCCGAGCCCGTCGAGCGCGAGCTTTCCGATGGCACGATCGCCCATCTATGGGGCTACAACGGCCAGTCGCCCGGCCCGACCATAGAGGCGGTCGAGGGCGAGCGGGTGCGGATCTTCGTCACCAATCGCCTGCCGGAACACACCAGCGTCCACTGGCACGGGGTGATTTTGCCCTGTGGTATGGACGGTGTGACGGGACTGACGCAGCCCGGCATCCCGGCCGGCAAGACTTTCGTCTACGAGTTCGATCTGACGAAGTCCGGGACGCATATGTACCACCCGCATGGCGATGAGATGGTCCAGATGGCGATGGGCATGATGGGCTTCTTCGTCATCCATCCTAAGGATCCGAATTTCATGCGGGTCGATCGGGACTACGTGTTCCTGCTGTCCGCTTACGACATTGACCCCGGCAGCTACATGCCGCGTGTCATGGAGATGACCGACTTCAACTTGTGGGCCATCAACAGCCGCGTCTTCCCCGGCGTCGATCCTCTTGTGGCCGCCAAGGGAGATCGCGTGAGAGTTCGCGTCGGAAACCTCACCATGACGAACCACCCGATCCACATGCATGGCTACCATTTCGAGGTGACGGGCACGGACGGGGGCTGGGTGCGTCCGGAGGCACGTTGGCCGGAAGTGACGATCGACATCCCGGTCGGCGGAATGCGCGCCTACGAGTTCGACGCGATCCATGAAGGCGACTGGGCGCTGCACTGTCATAAGTCGCACCATACGATGAACGCGATGGGTCACGACGTGCCGACATTTATCGGCGCTGACAAGACAAACATCGCCCGCAAAATCCGCCTGATCCAGCCGGAATACATGCCGATGGGCACCAACGGTATGGCCGACATGGCCGAGATGGCGATGCCCATCCCTGACAATACCGAGCCGATGATGGGCGGCTGGGGGCCGTTCGGCTCGGTCGAGATGGGCGGTATGTTCACGGTGATGAAGGTCCGCGAGGGCCTGGCCGCGGACGACTATTCGGACCCCGGTTGGTTCGATCACCCCCCCGGCACCGTTGCCTACGAATGGACCGGTGCCCTTCCGGAGGTCGCCTTCACGGAGGACGCCAACACGGTTCCGCCGCAGCACGCCGGCTCTCCCCGGCGCGTCGACTAAGCAAGTTCAACACACGAGGACAACATGAAGCTTTACACTGCTGCGTGGCTTGCTGCCGCGCTCATGATCGCTCCGGTTACGGCATTCGCCGCTGGCAGCCACTCTGGTGGCCACGACGATGGCCATGCGAGTGCTGAGAGCGACGACCACCACGACGAGATGGCGATCGGTTCACCCGGGGACGCATCTAAGGCATCGCGAACAATCGACGTCACGATGAAAGAGACTGACGACGGAGCAATGGTCTTCGAACCGGCAGTGATCGAGGTGAAACGCGGTGAAACCGTGCGTTTCGCCATCACGAATAGAGGGGTGCTCGAACATGAGTTCGTCATGGACGCTTCGCCAGAGATCGCTGAGCACAAGGACCTTATGCGGCGCTTCCCGGAGATGATGCACGACGATGCGAATGCCGTGCGGCTGGAGCCTGGCGCTGCCGGAGAAATTATCTGGAGCTTTACCAAAGCCGGTAGCTTCGAGTTCGCCTGCCTCATCCCCGGTCACTACGAAATGGGAATGCATGGTCCCCTGACTGTCAGCGAATCCTGAAGGATTAAATCATGAAAAAAATCGCACTCGCGGCCGCTTTGATCGGAAGCTTCACCTTGAGCCCCGCAGTCGCCGAACCGACGTCACAGGGTGAAGTGACCAAGATTGACGCCCGGCGCAATCGGGTTACGGTGAAGCATGGACCGCTCGCCAACCTCGACATGCCCGGAATGACGATGGTTTTCGAGGTTGCAGAGCCTTCAATGATCGAAAACTTATCAGTTGGCCGCTCCATTAGCTTCACAGCTGATCGCGTGAAGGGAAAACTTACAATCGTTGAAATCGAATAAAGAAACCGGGGCGCCGCCGGATAGGCGGCGTCCCTCTGAACTTGTTTTGTACCCGTGCGTGCGGCGCCAGGGATGGAGCCTAGCCGATGTCAGATGCTGCTATAAACCCCGCAACTTATAAGGCCGCCACCGAATCTCGTGTTGGTCGCGCCGGTACGTTTCCCTCTCCCGAGAGACAGCTGTTTCATAACTTTTGCATCTTTGCGATCCGAACGACATGGCGAAGCCAAGTCATCGCAAGCGCGCTTGGGCTGTTGATATTGGTATTGACGTACATAAATCTTGAGCTTGTTAAAACAACTATCAATTCTGTTATAGATTCAGGCCATTTTCCAGTTGAAATTTTTGGGTCAGACGTATCGCAATTTGCAATGTTATTGATAATGATCGGAACGATGATGGTTTTGGCTGCAATCCAATCTGGGTTCCGATTCGCAGTAAATATGCTGCAGGGGCGAATGTGCGAGCAGATCCTGATCGTCCTCCGGCGGAATATTTATTCCGTTTGGACGCAGCGCCGCGTCAAGCGAGGTGGGAGTGGGATTATTCCGCTTCTTTCACAGGAAGTTGAGCCGATCGGTGGTTTTGCCGGTGAGATGATAATTCTTCCACTAATCCAGGTCGGTCTGTTCTTAACCGTGGTGGTATTCATCATGGCACAGAGTTTTATCTTGGCGATCGCCATGATTGCGCTCATCCCGCTCCAGCTCTGTTGGACAGCATGGATGCAGACCAAACTCAGTCGGACCTGGCGTGATCGTATCCGATTGATGCGAATACTCGCAGCGAAGGTGTCCAGGGCGTCTTCCGGCGCAACGGGAATGGAGCACGTATTCTGCCAAATGCAGAATAATAGATGCAATACTTACAGAATAAAATTTTTGATGAAAGCAGGTAACGCATACTCAATCGGAGTTTCCGGTGTCATTGTTATCGGATTGGGAGGCTATCTTGTAATGAACGACGGTCTCACTGTGGGAGTCATCGCGGTAGCTCTTGGTGCGCACAAAGATCTATCGAGCGCGTTTCGCGAATTATTACGCTATAGGCAAATGTGTTGTGACGTGTCCGTTCGATGTATTGAGCTAGAAAGGCACTTGGGGTCTTCCATTCACTAAGAGCCCGCCCTTGGCCAGTTAACGCAAACTACGCTCGGGATTCCGAGTCGTCAGAAGGAACTACAAGATGACCGCGAAAAAGTTCGTGATAATTGCAGGAATGCTGCTTTTAGGAGACGCCGTCCAAGCGGCCGGATCTTTTCCCGACGCCAAGGTCAGCGATGGGATCGACATCACCAACGTCACAGTTCGTCGGATGGACAACCAGGGTCAATTGCGAGTTTCATTTACGCTTGAGAACTCCGGCACCCAGCCTGCGCGCTTGAACGGCCTCACGGTCGGCGGCACTGTCTCGACCATTGTCGTCGGCGAAAATCCACTGGATCCTTCGGGGCCCGGTCTCTTGATGCAGTATGACGAGGAACTCGACTTTTCGACGTCCCATCTCGTCGCGACGGTCCCGGCAAACGAAATCACGCCCGAAGATTTAGATCATATACTCGTTGAGATGGAAATTGATGGTATCACCGCGCCAGTATTGGTGCATCGGGGCCGAACGCTGGAATAGCAGCTCTGTTTATTTGCGCTAGAGCGTGATTCGTTTAGTTTGGTTCATATCCGGCGGCGGCGAAGTAGTTTCGGGCGTGTTGCTGCGTGACGAGTTCGATGACCTCGCCGATCCGATTCCAGAGACCGCCGACGGTGCGCTCGGCGGCCTTCCTCAGATGGGCTTTGATTTGTGAGAAGGCTTTCTCGATCGGGTTGAAGTCGGGGCTGTAGGGGGGCAGGAAGCGGAGCTCGGCGCCTGCCGCCTCGATCATGGCGCGAACCCGTCGGCCCTTGTGGCTGCCGAGGTTGTCCATGACGACGATGTCGCCGGGCGACAGGACGGGAGCGAGAACCTGTTCCACATAGGCCTCGAACCAGACGCGGTTGATGGCACGGCCGAGCACCATCGGCGCCACGATGCCCTTGGATGACAGGCCCGCCACCAATGTCGTCGTCTTCCAGTGGCCATGGGGCAGCGCCAGGCGCAGCCTCGTCCCGCGAGGGCAGCGCCCGTGGGTGCGGGCCATCTTCGTGTTGGTCCAGGTCTCGTCGATGAAGATCAGCCGCTCCGGGTCGAGGTCGAGCGGTCGAGCTGGGTCTCGAACCAGGCCTGCCGGCGCAGGAGAATGTCGGGCCGCTCCTGCTCGGCGGCGTGGCCGGTCTTTTTTTCAGGCTGATGTCGTGCCGGCGGAAGAAGCGCCACAACGCTGCGACCGACACGGATCTGCCGCGCCGGCCGAGTTCGGCCTTCAACTCGCGCAGCGTTATGTCGGCCTTCGCGTCCAGGATGGCGCGGATGGCGTGCGCATGCGCTTCGGTGGGACCAGCGATCGCCGCCCTGGGCTTTTGCCGCGCAACACCCGCTCTTGCGCCACGCGCTGTGCCAGCGGATCGCGCTTGACACGCTGACATCGAAGCGCGCGGCAGCCTGCCGACACGAAAGCCGGCCCTCGATCGCTCGAACGACCCGGTTGCGAAGATCCAGCGAAAGAATTTTCGGCATGATGGCTGGCCTCCATCACCAGCCATCACTGTGAATCAGATCCCCGCTGATTCGGGAATCCCCCCTGAGTCTGATCGAGGGGGACCCGCTCTAGAGTATCCGTGTCGTTCTATTACTGATCCGATCTGTCGCGGGCCTTGAGGTAAATGTTGAGCGCATGGGCCGCTTTGGCATCTTGAAAAGAACACCGGCAGGGCTCTTGCCGGTCCGACGAGCGGCTTGTCTGAAGACAGCCGCGCTGATCATTGCCGAACTGTTCGAGCGCTGGATCAGCGAGCCCGGGCGCATCCACGGAAAACACAATACCACCGAAGTCATCGCTACGCCAATGCGGCGCCGCACCGACCTGGAGCGCTTCTTCTGGTTCGCCACAGTTGATCACTTGGCGCTTCGCCAAGGTCCTCAGGCTCTCTTAACTATGCTGTATCGCTCGACGGACTGCCGCAGTCGTTGTGGCGCTTGCGTGGTGAACCTGGCCCATAGTGCCTCCTTCCACTATGGCGAAAAGATTGCACCATCAAAGCCTGGGACGAAACATCTAGTCAGAGTCGCACGGCCCGCAGCCTAAGCGCGTTACCGATGACTGAAATGGACGAGAGACTCATCGCCGCGGCAGCGAACATCGGCGAGATCAGGAGCCCGAAGAACGGATACAGGAGCCCTGCTGCGATGGGCACGCCGGCGGCGTTGTAGACCATCGCGAAGAACAGGTTCTGCCGAATGTTCCGCATCGTGGCGAGCGACAGGCGGCGGGCCCTCACGATCCCGCCGAGATCGCCCTTGACCAGGGTGAAGCCGGCGCTCTCGATTGCGACATCGGCCCCGGTGCCCATGGCGATGCCGACATCGGCCTGTGCGAGTGCCGGCGCATCGTTCACGCCGTCCCCGGCCATCGCCACCTTGTAACCCTCCGCCTGCAACTCGCGAACGATCCGCGCCTTGTCCTCAGGCAGCACGTCGGCGCGGATCTCCTCGATGCCGAGACGGCCTGCGACGGCGCGAGCCGTCCGCTCGTTGTCGCCCGTCGCCATGACAATCCGGAAGCCGAGGTCATGCAGCGTCTTGAGCGCGGCCGGCGTCGTTTCCTTGACCGGGTCCGCAACGCTCACGAGACCCGCGACCTGTCCGTCGACGACGACGAACATGACGGTCTCTCCTTCGTCGCGCCGGGCGTTTGCGGTCTCGGCCGCGGCCGGCGCCTGGACTCCGAGCTCCGCGAGCATCTTCGCATTGCCCAAGGCGACCGCCTTGCCGTCGACCGTGCCTTTCACGCCCATCCCGGTGACCGCCTCGAACTTGTCGGCCTTGAGGAACGCAAGGCCGCGCGCCTCGGCACCTCGGACGATGGCCTCCGCCAAGGGATGCTCGGAACCTCGCTCGAGGCTCGCCGCAAGGCGCAGGATCTCGGCCTCGTCGTGCCCGCTCTCGGGCAGGACGGCGGAAAGCTCCGGCTTGCCCAAGGTCAGGGTTCCGGTCTTGTCGACGATCAGCGTGTCGACCTTGGCGAAGGCTTCAAGGGCTTCCGCGTTCTTGATGAGCACGCCTGCCTGCGCACCGCGCCCCGTCGCGGTCATGATCGACATCGGCGTTGCGAGGCCGAGCGCGCAGGGACATGCGATGATGAGGACCGCGATCGCAGAGACCAGGGCGTAGGCCAGCGCCGGCGCCGGCCCCCAGAACGACCAGGCGATGAATGCGAGAGCCGCAATGGCGATGACAGCCGGCACGAAGTGGCCCGCCACCGCGTCCGCCAGCTTCTGGATCGGGGCGCGCGACCTCTGCGCAGCCGCGACCATCTCCACGATCTGCGCGAGCATCGTGTCCTTGCCGACACGCCTGGCCTCGATGACCAAGCTGCCGGTGCCATTGATCGTGGCGCCGGTGACAGGATCACCCGCGACCTTCTCGACCGGCACCGGCTCACCGGTGAGCATCGATTCATCGACTGACGACCGCCCCTCGACCACCTCGCCGTCCACCGGCACCTTCTCGCCGGGGCGAACGCGGAGGCGGTCGCCAAGCTGCACCTCCTCGAGCGGCACCTCCTCTTCGCTGCCGTCTTCACGGATGACGCGCGCGTTCTTCGCCGCGAGGTCGAGCAGCGCTCGGATCGCGGAACCAGTTCGCTCGCGCGCACGCAGCTCAAGGATCTGGCCAAGCAGCACGAGCACCACGATGACCGCACCGGCCTCAAAATAGATGCCGACGTTTCCTTCGGCGTCGCGGAATCCGCTCGGGAAGAGGCCGGGGGCGATCACGGCGACGGTGCTGAACGCCCACGCCGCGAAGATGCCCATGCCGATCAGGCTGAACATGTTCAGGTTCCTGCTGCGAAAGGACTTCCATCCGCGCACCAGGAAGGGCCAGCCCGCCCAAAGGATCACCGGCGTGGCCAGGATGAGTTCGAGCCAATGGGAAAGACGCTCGCCGACCCAAGTGCGGACCGGCATGCCGACATAGCCCCCCATCGCGAGGAGGAGTACCGGCACTGTCAGCGCGGCACCGATCCAGAACCTGCGGGAGAAGTCGACCAGCTCGGGGTTCGGGCCCACGTCCCCTTGAGGCACGCCCTTCGGCTCGAGTGCCATTCCGCAGATCGGGCAGTCTCCGGGTCCGACCTGCTCGATTTCGGGATGCATCGGGCACGTGTAGATCGTGCCCGCCGGCATCGGCTCCGGCGTCGGCTTGCCCTTCAGGTAGGTCTCGGGCGCCGCGTCGAACTTCTCCTTGCAGCGGGCTGAGCAGAAGTAGAACTTTTCCCCCGAGTGCGAGGACCGGTGCTTAGCCGTCGCGCGATCGACGGACATGCCGCAGACCGGATCAACTGCTTCGATGAAGTCGCCAGGCGAGGCGGCGAACCTGGACCGGCACTTCTCGGAGCAGAAGTGATAGACGTGGCCTTCATGCTCATAATGCGGACTGCTGTCATTCGGCTCGACGGCCATGCCGCAGACCGGGTCTCTGGCCATTCCCGTTGAAGCACGCGCTGCATCCACCTTCGGTCCTCCGATTGATATCGCCGCGAAAAGTAGGGGTTCCACCTGCTGGAAGGTCAACCGCGAAAAAAAATGGCTCTCACGCACTTGACCTTCCAGCAGGTGGAATCTGTATGTGCTCGTCCAGGACAGAGCGAGAAGTATCGCCTATGAACATCGGAGATGTGGCGGAACAGAGCGGTTTGCCCGCAAAGACCATCCGCTACTACGAGGACATCGGTCTCGTGCGACCCTCGCGTAGCGAGAATGGATACCGGGATTTTGCCCCTCACGACCTGCACAAGCTGGCGTTCCTGGGCCGCGCCCGATCTCTCGGATTCAGCATTGAGGAGTGCCGGACCCTCCTGTCACTTTATGACGATCGCGAGAGATCGAGTTCAGATGTCCACGCAATCGCCGAAAAGCATCTTGCTCGTATCGAGCACAAGATCGGGGAACTGCAGGCGCTGAGCGCGACGCTTTGTGATCTCGTGATGCGCTGTCACCGCGACGATCGCCCCGACTGTCCGATTATGAACGATCTGGCGAACTTCGGAACGGACTGACACCATCGATAACGCGGCCGTTCAGTCGCTCATCCGATTGCCAGCACTGCCTGGTGGAAACCCGGCTCACTGCAGGATAGGCTCATCTCATGAAGTTCGTGGCCCGCCTGATCCGCGTTGCCGTCCTCGCCGCATTCGCGGCGAGCTCGGTTGCGCAAGCAGCGGGCTCGGCGGAGATGGCCGCCGCCATGATCGCCTCCGATGATGCTGCGATGCACATGCCCGACTGCGACGCCTGTGACGACACCGACGCAGGCGAAATGGGTCTCGCGTGCGGCTTCGTCTGCGGAGCGGGCGGTTTCGCAGTTGTGCTTGCGCCGCAGCCACACGTCATCGTCTCGGCTTTACGCGAGGCGCTTGGGCCAGGGGTGACGCAGGATTTCCGCGGCATTGCAAGCCCTCCAGCCAAACACCCTCCTCGAAACCTCATCTGATCTGACGCCCGGCCGCACGAGCGCAGCCGGCACGTCATCCCGTGCCTCGGTGGCGCGTGTGCCCCGATGCGTAGTGCTTCCACCGCTTAGCGCGCCTTCCGGCCGCGGCGGAGGACCGAGGGTTTGATGAGGAGTTGCCATGCCCGGCCCATCGTATTTGACGTTAACGCGTCGCAGATTCCTTTTCTCGTCCGGCGCCGCGGCCGGAGTGTTTGCGCTACCAAAGGTTCTGCTTGGTGCCGAACCGGCAAACTCAGCAGTGGTGGCACTAGCCTTCGCCGGTGACGCCTTGCTCGCGGCGCGTTCAGATCTAATCCGCAGCGATGATGGCGGAAGCTCGTGGACGGCGCTGCCGGTCCCTGCCGCCGTCCTGGCTCTCGCAACGCACCCCGAACGACCTGGCCGAATTATTGCCGGTCTCGCCTCTGGCGGCGTCGCGCTGTCTGAAGACGGTGGACGCACCTGGGAAGGCCTCTCTCGCGGGCTCGCCGAAGGTGAAGTCGACGCTGTGGCCATCGCGGCCGGGCAGCCTGATATGATCTACGCAACGGTCCGAGGCGACGGCCTCTGGAAGAGCGAGGACGCCGGCCAAAGCTGGAGCCTTGCTATGGACCGCCCGTGGCTCAAAGACGCCGAACGTGAGCTTCTGGCGCTGGCCTCAGTCGATCTCCTGACCGGCATGGGTGGGATCTGGATCTACGCCGGCACCGAGAAGGGGCTCACACGTGTCCCCGACTGTTTATGCCGCTGGCAGGACGTCCAGCCCGGCAACGCGATGGACGCTCTGGTTTCCGGCGATGCGCCGTCTTCCGTGGCACCGCTCCCGACGGGCGAGCCGGTTCATGCGCTGGTGAGCGCCCCTTCCGCGCCCGAAACTCTCTATGCCGCCCTGCCGTCAGGCATCTGGACGTCCAGCGACGCCGGCGCCACCTGGTCACACGCCGCAGATGGGTTCGTCACCGCAGTAGCGGTGCACCCGGCCGATCCTGATCACATCGTTGCTTCGCTGGATGGCGGCCTGATGCAGAGCCGCGACGGCGGCATCAACTGGTCCGCGCTCGCGGCTATCTGAAGGAGTTCATCATGAAGAACGTTCTTGCATTCACCTCACTTGCAGCCGTTGCCATCGCTGGGGGTATCGTCTTCGCCACGTTGTCCTCAGCGCAGGATTCGGGTCGGGTGGTCACCACTGATGCCCCCGCCAGGGAACAGACGGTGCCCTCCAAGCAGATCACGATCTGGCGCGAACCAAGCTGCGGCTGCTGCGACGCCTATGCCGAATACCTCGAAGGGAATGGTTATCAGGTGACGCGCATCGACGACCCGGATTTCGACCGGCGCTCCGTCGAAGCCGGCGTTCCGGAGCAGGGACTCGGCTGCCACCTGGCCGCGATCGACGGCTACTACGTCAGCGGGCTCGTGCCAGCGGAGATCATCGAGCGGCTTGTGACCGAGCGCCCGGAGATCACGGGCATCACGCTGCCGGGTATGCCGGCGAACGCCCCCGGCATGGCGCCCGAAAAGACCGGCACACTGAAGACCTACGCCTTCGGCGAGGGTGGGGTCGCCGTTTATTCGGATGAGTGAGTGCATGGGCGGAATGATGGACGGGCCGATGATGGGCGCGATGATGGTCGGCGGAGGTCTCGTGCTGCTGCTCGTCCTCGCGGTTCTCGTTCTCAGCCTCGTGGCGCTGGTGAAGTACGTTCGAGGGCCGAGATGAAGCGCAGAGCGATGGTCCTCGCCGGCGCCGCTGTCGCGGGCCTGATAGCGATTGCCGCGCTTGCGCAGAAGCAGGACGGCGAAGCGCGTGTGGACGGCGTGACTTTCCTTGGCGAGCCCGTAACGGCAACCGAGATCGCCCTGGGGCAGGACCTCTATGCCGCCAACTGCGCGTCGTGCCACGGCGCCAGTCTCGAGGGACAACCCGACTGGAGGCGTCGGCGCAACAACGGCCGGCTGCCGGCTCCGCCGCACGACGAGACCGGCCACACCTGGCACCATTCGGACCAGGATCTATTCAAGATCACCAGGAGCGGCGTCGAGGCGGTCGTGCCTGACTACGAGAGCGACATGCCAGCCTTCGAAGGCATACTGACCGATGCCGAGATCCGTGCGGTTCTCGCCCACATCAAAAGCACGTGGCCCGAACGCGAGCGCGCGGTGCAAGCGAAAATTACCGCGAACGACGAGGGCGGCTCATGAGCGCGAGCGGAGATCACGTCCAGGTATCGAGGCGCGGTCGCTTGGTTCTGCTTCTGCCGTTGGCGGTGTTCGCAGGTCTGGCCGTCGGGCTCTTCTGGGGGCTTTGGTACAAGGATGACCGGCTGCCGTCGGCGCTGATCGGAAGATCTATTCCAGAGTTCGCCCTCCCGCCCATCGAAGGGCGGCAGGAGGGCCTGTCCTCGGCTGAACTGCAGGGGAAGGTTTCCCTCGTCAATGTCTGGGCGTCGTGGTGCGTCCCCTGCCGCGTGGAGAACCCGCTTCTCGTGGAGCTATACAAAGCAGGCACCGTTCCGATCTATGGGATCAACTACAAGGACGATCCCGAGGAGGCGCTGGCCTTCCTTGATGAGCTCGGTGATCCCTTCACCCGCATCGGGGCGGACCGATCGGGTCGTGTCGCCATCGACTGGGGCGTCTACGGCTTGCCCGAGACCTTCGTGATCGATGCCGAAGGACGCATCGCCTATAAGCACGTCGGCCCTTTCGACCGGCGTGCGCTTGAGGAAGACATCCTGCCGGTCGTGCGCCGGCTGCAGACGGAGCGCGGCTCATGAGGCGTCGACTCCCCTCTATGGGTCGGCGCGATTTTCGCCCAGGTCAGTCACTCATCAACGAAAGGAGCCGGTAGGCCATGACCACTGAGACGACAACCATCCCCGCAAGATCACGGTCCGGCCCGCTGCGACTGCCGCTGGGCCGCCGGGGCCTGATGCTGTCAGCGATGGCGCTGATCGGCGCGGGACTCTTTCTCAACTGGGGCTGGCTCACGGCCGTGGGCGCAGCGCCGCTGATCCTCGCCCTCGCGCCTTGCGCCGTCATGTGCGGGCTCGGGCTCTGCATGATGGGCGGCTCGAAATCTTGCGCGAGCAAGAGCAATCCGGCCGGAGAGCAGGACCCGACGAAGACCTGAACCAGAAAACATGAAGGAGAAGATGATGAATACCACACGCAAGATCGGCTTCGCCGCGACCGCTCTGGCGGCGCTCCTGACGACGGCCGCCCTCGCCCAGGAGGCCGGGGACCAGCCGTCCGATCAGATGATGCAGGGGCAGGACGCCGCGCCCGGCAACATGATGGGCGACGACATGTCGGGCATGGAGGGCATGATGCCAATGATGGAAATGATGAAGAAAATGGGCCCGATGATGGAGGCCTGCACCGAGATGATGCGGGCCAAGGCGGATCAGATGCAGGCACCGGAAGTCGAGCCGCAGGACGGCTGACGTAACACCCGCCCGGGCTACGGCCCGGGCGGGACATCCAGAGGTTCAAGACGATGAGCCTGAAAGACACAACATACTATCTCCGGCGCGTCCGGCTGGCGATGTGGGCCTGCGTGGCGGCCGTCCTGCTCGTGGCCGGCGTCACGCTGATTCTGCGTCCACACTGGCTGACTCCAGCCCCCGAAGCGACCTTTACCGGCGAGGCGGACATCCGCTCGCAGTTCTCGCTGGTCGATCACACGGGCCGCGCCGTGACCGAGGCCGACTTTGCCGGGCGCTGGCAGCTCGTCTTCTTCGGCTTCACCCACTGCCCGGACATCTGCCCGACGACGCTGGCGTACATGGCGAGCGTTCTCGATCTCCTTGGTCCAGAAGCAGAACGGGTGGCACCGCTCTTCATCACGGTCGATCCGGCGCGCGATACGGTTCCGGTGATGGCGGAGTACGTTTCAGCCTTTCATCCCCGTCTCGTCGGCCTGACCGGCACCGAGGCGCAGGTGGCTGAAGCGGCGAAAAGCTTCCGAACCTGGTACGAGCGAGTCGAAGACGAGACGGCACCTGACGGGTACATGATGGCCCACGCCGGTCACATCTTCCTGATGCGTCAAGATGGGGGATTCGACGCGCTCTTTCAGGAAAGAGATCAGCTGCCAGAGGATCTTGCCAAACACATTCTCACACGCATTCGAGAGCAGGACGAACAGTGAGGTTCCTGATTTCTCTGGCGCTTGGCGTCGCGATCCCGAGTGCTGCCTATGCCGAGGTCGCCATAACTAAACCCTGGGCTCGCGCCAGCATCCTCGCCTCCCGCCCCGGAGTAGCCTACTTCACCTTGGAAAGCGACGCGGACGACCGTCTCGTCGGCGCCGCAACACCCGTGGCAGACGAGGTCACGCTTCATGCGACGGAGATCGACGCGGCCGGCGTCGGCCGAATGGTTCAGATTGAAACACTCGATCTTTCGGCCGGAGAGTCGGTGACGCTCACGCCGGGGTACATGCATCTGATGCTGATGGGGCTATCGATAAAACTCGTGGAGGGCATGACCTTCCCGCTGACCCTGCGCTTCGAGACCGCCGGCGAAATCACAATCGATGTTCCCGTCCTCGGCGTGGCCGCCGCCGGGCCCGAGAGGCCTGCGGAATGAGGGCGTTGTTGCTGCTGGTCGTCCTGACTGTCTCCACTCCGGCGCTCGCCAACCATCCGGGCGAGCTTCTCGATGAGACGATGGCCGCAAAGGAGCCCGCCTTTGAACCAGCCGATCGGCGTCCGCCTGCGATCGAGCTGCGAACCGTCGATGATCTGGAGTTCGACCTGCACGATCTCGAGGACAAGGTCGTCGTCCTGACTTTCCTACCCGAGGGATGCGGGCCCCCCTGCGCCGATCAGCAGGCCCTGCTCGTAGAGGTTCAGGAGGCGATCGAGATCACGCCGATGCGCGACATGATTTCCTTCGTGACCGTGGCATCGCCTGACAGCCCGGTCGCTCCGAGTGCGAATGACGCAAACTGGCTCACCGTGACGCCTCGAGACCCCGAGGCTGTCGCCGAGATGAGCGCGGAGTGGGCGGAACTGTCGAGCCGCGGCGGAGAGGAGCCGATGGCCTATGTCCTTGATCGCGGGGCGCGCCAAGCAGGCATCTTTCACGGCACCTCCTTCGCGTGGGTCAACATGGTCCTTTACATCAACGGCCTGACCAATGCCCATCCCCCCGAGTCGGGGCTGCTCGACCGGATC
Source organism: Acuticoccus sediminis (assembly GCF_003258595.1). Classification (NCBI taxonomy): domain Bacteria; kingdom Pseudomonadati; phylum Pseudomonadota; class Alphaproteobacteria; order Hyphomicrobiales; family Amorphaceae; genus Acuticoccus; species Acuticoccus sediminis. Next base: position 12,068 of record NZ_QHHQ01000015.1, on the reverse strand, counting down.
TGGGATCTGTTTCAGTGACGGTCGCAACGCTCACCGGGGGTACGGAGCCAGACTGGATCGCTGTTCTTCGCCGCTACGGTCTATTCTCGGCTGCCGGACATCTCGCCTGGGGAAAGCGGCCATATCCCCTTCTACACGATCTGGGTCGACGGCACTTGGGCTGAGATCGGCTTCGCGATCCTGCACTGCACGGGGGGCGATTTGCTCATCGCCATGAGCACGTTGCTTCTGTCGTTGTTCGTTGTGGGCAACGCGACCTGGCCGTTGGAGCGCCATTACAGGGTCTTGATCGTCGCGCTCGTCTTCGGCGTCGCCTATACAATCTTCAGCGAGTGGCTCAACATCGTCGTTCGGGCGGCCTGGGCCTACCGTGAGATCATGCCGGTGGTTCCGACCCTCGACGCGGGACTGACGCCTCTGCTGCAATGGATCATCGTCCCGACGGCGGCCTACCTTGCCGCCATCAAGCTTCCCTCGACGCGGCGTACCGACGCGGGGGCACGCCAGTGATAGATCTTTCTCTTCTTGGACTTTCCGCGGCGCTCGTGGCTGGTGCCATCTCGTTCGCATCGCCATGCGTTCTGCCGCTCGTGCCCGGCTACGTCTCCTATGTCGCTGGGCGTACGGTGTCCGGCAAGCAGGCGCCCGCCAGGGGGCAGGCGGTTTGGCTGAGCCTCTGCTTCGTCCTCGGCTTCTCCACGATCTTCATTGCGCTCGGCGCGTCCGCCACGGCGCTCGGTCAGGCGCTGCTGCGCTGGCGCTACGAGCTTAACATCGTCGGCGGTGGGATTGTGATCCTGTTCGGATTGTTCATGATCGGAGCTGGCGCTTCTCGGCCATGGAACGGGATATGCGTTTCCAGTTGCCAGGATCCATATAGCCGACCGCGACGAGGTAGCCGGGGCCGACGAAGGCGAGAAAGCGACGGAACTGCGAGCTGCCCCGAGGAACGGCAATCGTGCGGAAAACCTCGGAGAGCGAAGGCGTGTCGCGCCGTTCGCGCCAGCCATCGGATGATACGGTCGTATGCGCCTGTTGCGAATGATTTGCAGGTGCATATTTCTTGCTTTCTGTGGGGGGCGCAATGCCGGCTCGCCTAGGCACGCTCCTCCGGATCGAAGACGAGCAGCCGCAGCGCGTTCAGCGTGACGAGCACGGTCGCGCCAGTGTCGGCGAGGATCGCGATCCAAAGGCCGGTGATGCCGAGCACCGTCGTCACCAGGAACACCGCCTTGAGGCCGAGGGCGATGGCGATGTTCTGCCGGATGTTGCCCATCGCGGCCCGGGCGAGACGGATCAGCGCGGCAACATCCGTCACACGGTTGCGCAGGATCGCGGCCTGTGCCGTCTCGAGCGCGACATCGGTGCCGGACCCCATCGCGACGCCGACGCTGGCGGTTGCGAGCGCCGGGGCGTCGTTGATGCCGTCGCCGACCATCATCACCCGCTCGGCCGCAGTCATCTCGCGGATTGCCGCGACCTTGTCCTCCGGCATGAGCTCGGCGCGGTAGCTCATCCCGAGGCCACCGGAGATCGCGGCGGCGGTGCGGGCGTTGTCGCCGGTCAGCATGGTCGAGGAGATGCCGAGCGCCTTCAGCTGGCGCACCGCGTCGGCGGCGTCCTCGCGGGGCTCGTCGCGCAGCGCGATTACCCCGACGAGCTTGCCCGGCCGGAACACCGCGACGACGGTCTTCCCATCGGCTTCGAGCCTCGCGATCGCCTCGCGCGCCGCGGCTTCGAGAACGCCCCGCTCGTCGGCGTAGCGCGGCGAGCCGACCGCCACCGTCTCGCCGCCGACGAACGCCTCCGCGCCGCGTCCGGCCAGCGCCTTTGCGCCGGTTGACGGCAGCGCCGTCACGCCGTCCGCCTTGGCGCGCTCGAGGATGGCGAGCGCCAGCGGGTGGCTCGATCCGGTCTCGATCGCTGCCGCCAGCGACAGCACGGCCTTCTCGGTGCCCCCGAACGGCACGATCTCTGTGATGCGCGGCCGGCCGGCGGTGAGCGTGCCCGTCTTGTCGAACACGACGGCGGTGGTGCGCGCTGCCACCTCGATCACCGCGCCGCCCTTCATCAGCAAGCCTCGGCGTGCCCCGGACGACAGCGCCGAAGCGATCGACGCCGGCACCGAGATTACCAGCGCGCAGGGGCAGCCGATCAGCAGCAGCGCGAGCCCCCGATAAATCCACGTCTCCCATGGCGCACCAGCGAGGAGCGGGGGCACGACCGCGACGAGGATCGCGACGCCGACCACCGCCGGCATGTAGATGCGGCTGAAGCGGTCAATGAACCGCTCGGTGGGAGCTCGGGCGGTCTCCGCCTCCTCGACGAGCTTGATGACCCGCGAAATGGTGTTGTCCTCGGCCGCGCGGGTAACGCGCACGCGAAGCGCCGCCTCGGCATTGATCGAGCCGGCGAACACGGAGTCGCCCGGCTCCTTCAACCGCGGGACGCTTTCGCCGGTCACCGGGCTCTCGTCGACGCCGGACGCGCCCTCGACGACATCGCCATCGGCGGGAATGCGGTCGCCGGGCCGCACGAGCACGATCTGGCCAATGGCGAGGCTCGCGGCGGCGACCTCGCGGGTTTCGCCGTCCTCCTCTATCAACGCCGTCTTCGGGACGAGCCTGGCGAGGCTGCGGATGCCGTCGCGCGCCTTGTTCGCCGCCACCCCCTCCAGCACCTCGCCGACGGCGAACAGGAACAGGACGAGGGCCGCCTCCTCGGACGCGTCGATCGCCAGCGCACCGAGCGCCGCGATTGTCATCAGCATCTCGATCGTGAACGGCATGCCGGACCGGAGCGAGGCGAGCGCGCGACGGCCGACCGGCAGAACGCCGTGCAGCGTTGCGGCAATGAATGCGAAGCGCGCGAAGTCCGGTGGTGCGACGAGCTCGATGACCCAGGCGGCCGCGAGCAGCGCGCCCGTCATCAGCATAAGGTGGCCCTTGTCGGTCCGCCACCAGGGCCGACCCGTCTCCGGCTCGTCCGCATTGACATGGTCGGAGCTCGACGCGCTGGGCAGCATGGCACCAGGAGCCGGCCGTGGGTGAATACCGTAGCCGACCGCCCGCACCGTCGCCTCGACCTGCTCCGGAGGCGTCCGCTCCGCGTCGATCGTCAGGCGCAGCCGCTCCGACATGATCGTCACGTCCACCTCCTGGACTCCCGGCAGACGCTCCACTGCACCCTTCACCTTCGCGGCGCAGGCGGCGCAGTCCATACCGGTGATCGTCCATTCACGCGCTTCGAAGGTCCTGGTCATTCGGCTCCCGCTCCCGTCCTTGTTGCGGCGGGGCGACACCGTAATTCCTCCGGTGACTAGAGGTTCAAGGGGGTAGACGATGCTGACAGTCGAGCGGCTTGGCGATGCGGCCGGGGTAAAGGTGCCACGATCCGCCATATGAGGGGATCGGTTTCCCGCTCGACGCCATTCGCGATCTTCTCAGCCTGCGGATCAGCCGGCCCCGTTGCGCAAGTTACGACTTAGCAGGCTGTTGAAGAAGGCGTCAGCGCCGCTTTGAGGACGGCCTCGTCACCATTATTGCGAGACCGATCGCGGCCTCCGCTTCCACCGCCTGCGCGAGCAGCCGGCGCGCGCCCTCCCGCAGCACGGTCTCTTGTCGCTCACACATCTCGCACACGGCATCCGGCGTATCCGGCGTGCCGAGGTCCTCGATGTCGATGCAGATCCAGCCCCGGTGCGCCCCCCCACACCGACCATTTGCCGAAGCGGCGAACATCCAGCGGGCCGTCGGTCTCAGTCATCGTCGAAAGCGCGGGGTCCAGCGCTCCTCCATGGCCTCGTCCGACTCGTCTAGCTCGTCCTCATCCCGGTAGGTGTCGTCGAGCAGCTGGGCACAGGACAGCACGGTCAGCACACGATCGTAGCGGCCGAGGTCAACAACCTGTTCGGTAGCTGGGACGGCGCGGGTGCCGCCGAACCAGTCGAGTATGTCGCTGTCTGCTTTATCTCGAAGCCGCCGCCGCTCTGCAGCAGGCTGCCGGGCGATAGAGGCGGTCAGCGTACCCGCGGGCAGGATCGCGCCTTTACGGAGCCAGCTCTGGCCCCTGAGCTGCTTGAGGGCTTCTGACTTGAAGCAGTAATCGACATGGCCGTTGCGGCTGACGACGATCGCGGCGGCGTCTTCAGTCTCGCTTATGTAGCGGATAGCGGCCGCCACGGTGGAGGCTCCAGCCGCGCGCCGGAGCATCTCGATGCCCTGCAGGCCTTCGGGGGCTCGCTTCAGGAGGGTGCGGACAAGCGATGAAGGCATGAGCAGCCCCGACGCGAAGTAGTCGGCCTCGCGCTCATATGGGTCTGACGAGACGAACCCCGCTCTGGAGCTATGGATGCCGGCCTCGAACTGGATGTGGTCTAGATGGCCTTCGGCAAAGTAGTGGCCGAATTCGTGGGCGATGCTGAAGCGCTGGAAGCCCTCGCTCAGGATATGGGTCGCATATCGGATACCGAAAGCGTTTCCGACCCGCAGCAGCATGCCAGATACGCCTTCCTCGTCGGCATCCATCGCCTGTAGCGGGATGCTGCAGGCCGCGGCCAGGGCCTCCAGATCGACCGGCAGGCGAAGTAGGCCCTTGTCACGCAGGACATGTTCGGCGAGCCGAACCAGTTTCCGTTGCTGCAGATCGGGATTGCGGATCATTCGTCCTCCCCGCGCTCCTTCTCGTCCTGCTGGGCCAGGAACCTCATAAAGTCAGCCGCCATCTTGCGGTTCTTATCGGTCAGCTTGTGCACGTCGCGATAGATCGGATCGGCTTCGGCGGCGCCGGCCGGATCCTCTGACCGCCCCAGCAGGTAGTCGGTCGTGACGTTGAGGGCGTTGGCGAGCTTTCGGAGGTTGTCGAAGGACGGTTTCCGGGTGCCGGCTTCAAAATGGGCAACCGAGCTCGGGGGCAGGCCGGTCTCGCGCGCGAGTTCGGCCTGACTCAGCTTACGGAGTTCCTCCCGTGCGGTCCGGAGGCGTTCTTTGAAGATGTCAGATGGGTTGTCGGAGGTGGGATTCATGGCGCTTTCGACATGGTGGGGTTGACGTTTTTTTCGGGCGACCCTATATTATCGACATTGATGGCATGTCGAATACGACATTTGCAAGGGCTGAGAGGCCGCAGACTTACAGGAGGTCGCTATGACGACTGGAACGACAGATATCGAAGACGTTGCGGCCTCTATTGCCGCCGACCGCAAACCCCGTCCGCAGGGGCCGTACCGGATGGAGGTCGGCGATGCCGAGCTCGCCTTCCGGCCGATGCGGATCGACGATCCGGTTCCGACGGGCCGCCAGATTCTCGAAGCAGCGGGTATCCGGCAGGTCGAGGAACATCTTCTGTTCCTGGTCCTCAGCAATGGCGAGCTCGAGGAGTTGCGTCTGGATGAGACCACCGATCTGCGGGGCGGTGGCGTCGAGCGGTTCCTGACTTTCGCCAGTGCGGAATCCTATCGCATCGAACTCGACCGCAAGGTGTTCGAGTGGGGCGCCTGCGCGATCAGCGGGAGGGTCCTGAAGCGGCTGGCCGGGGTCGACCCCGCCACCTACGGCGTCTGGCTCGAGGTCAGGGGCGGCGAAGATCAGCCGGTCGGCGACAGTGAGTTGGTACGGTTGGACGGCAAGGGGCTGGAGCGCTTCTTCACGGGGATCACGCAGACGACGGAGGGTGCGGCGTGAGCCTGCTACCTTCCGCCGATCGCCGGTATCTCGCGGGGCGCGATCTCGCGTATCGGGAGGTGACGGATGGCGCCCAGCGGGGCGTCATCCTCACCGGGTTCAGTTTGCCGGCGGCGAAGTACCAGGTGGATGCAGCCAGCATCCTGATCCTGTTGCCGAGCGGCTATCCGGACGTGGCGCCGGACATGTTTTACGCGCTGCCCTGGCTGCAGCTGGTCCCCGCCCAGCGATATCCGAAAGCAGCGGACCAGCCCGTGCAGTTCGAGGGCCAGCGGTGGCAGCGCTGGTCACGTCACAATACGAGCTGGCGCCCCGGTGTCGACGGTCTCAGCACCATGCTGAAGCGGGTCGAACAGGCATTGCAGGAGGCTGCGTGATGGATGTCGAACTGACGTTGCAGGAGGCGCATCAGGCGGAATTGAAGCGCCTGCTCCATCGGGAGGATGGTACGGAGGCGGCTGCCTATGTGCTGTATGGCGTGAATCAGATCGGCGTCGATCCCTGGTCGCGGCAGGCGCGGCTCCGGTTGACCTCTTTCGAGATCATCTCGATACCCTATCATGATGCCGTCTCGGCCAGCGAGCGCCATATCACCTGGCGTACAGACTCTTACGTCAGCCTCTGCCGCCGCGCGGCGAAGGAGGGGTTGCTGCCCGGCATCGTTCACAGTCACCCGGGCGGCTTCTCGGATTTTTCCACGCAGGACGACCGGAACGAGCGGGAGTTGTTCAGGCTGGCGCGGAACCGGAATGGTGATGAGGCCCGGTTGCTGAGCTTACTGCTGATCGGGAAGGATCGGTTCCGGGCCCGGCTCTGGGTCGTGAGAAGATCCCTCTTGAGGTCGGCACGCTCCGCTCTGTGGGCACCCGGCTCATCTATACGACGGTCGGTGCGGCGACCCCGGAGGCAGCTTTTGACCGGCAGGCCCGCGCGTTCGGCGCCGGGCTGAACAGTATCCTGCGGGGACTTCGGGTCGGCGTTGTCGGTTGCGGCGGCACGGGCAGCGCGACGGCGATGCTGCTGGCGCGGCTGGGTGTCGGCCAGATCGCGCTCTTCGACGAAGACATTGTTGAGGTGACCAACCTGAACCGGCTGCATGGCGCACGGCGGGCGGATGCCGATGCAATGCAACCGAAAGTCGAAGTGGTGGCGCGGGAAATCAGCGAGCTAGGACTTGGGGTGCGGGCACGCGCCTATCAGCGCTGGGTTGAGGACCCGTCCGTGCGGGATGCGCTCAAAGCCTGCGATGTGATCTTCGGCTGCACCGACGATCACGGTGGCCGGCTATTCCTGAACCGGTTCGCGCACTTCTACCTTGTGCCGGTGATCGATATGGGCCTGGCAATCGAACCCAGTCCGGAGGGCGGCCTGCGCGATATGAGTGCCCGTGTGACAGTCTTGACGCCTGGCGCACCGTGCCTGATGTGCCGGGGTGTCGTGGATGCCCGGGCCGCCGGCGAGGAGGCGCTGCGTCGGAACGCGCCCGCCGAGTACGAGCGGCAGAAGCGTGAAGCGTATGTCCGAGGCAGCGACAATCCTGCGCCGGCCGTCGTTACGTTCACCACGGAAACGGCCAGTATGGCGGTCAACGAGCTCCTGCAGGGCCTGGTAGACTATCGGGGTGAGGCCCGGTGGGCCTGGCAGCGAATCCGGCGGCTGGACCGGGGCGAGGAGCGTCGTCAGGGGGCAAAACAGCGGCCTGACTGCCCGATCTGCGTCGACACCCACTACTGGGGTCGTGCCGATGTCGAGCCGTTTCTCGATCGGATCGGCTGATGGAACGCCTCAAGGGACTTTGCCGCGTTGTTCTGGAGCGGATCAGATGGCTTGCCAGAAGCCACCTGATCGCCACGGTTCAGGAGGCGCATCCCGACCCAGAGCGTCTCACATCCGGGCGTTTGGTCATTGTGCGGAGTGGCGGTCTGGACAAGTGGGGCTGTTTCCGCTGCCCGGGCGGCTGCGGCGAGAAGTTGCAGCTATCGCTCAGCCAGCAGCGCAGACCGCGATGGTCGATCGCCGTCGACTGGTTCGGCCGCCCCAGCATCTCGCCGTCGATCCGCCAGACCAATGACTGCCGGTGTCACTTCTGGATCAAGGAGGGCCGGGTCGAATGGTGTCGCGACAGCGGTCACCCAGGATCGAACATCGACGCGCTATCGGCCCGAGACCGGCCAGAGGCCTGACCTTTGCGCCGTGCGATGTCGGCGTGCTGCCCGTCAACACGGTAGCCGACCCGCTGCATCGTACCGTAGCTTGTTGCATAATTCAGACAAGAATCGCATCATGTGTCGCAAATCATGAATGCAGCGGGCGCATCGCGGATATGGACCACTTTGAGATCATCCTTTCCCTGTCACGGGCTGCCGCGGGCGGCGACAGCAACCGCGCGCGTTACCAGATCGAGCGGCTGCGGGACTCGCTGCGGGAGTCGGAGCCACGGCAGGCCGAGAAACTGAGCCGGCTGCTCTCGCGCGAGGTCCGCAAACAATCGTTCGCGCCAATGTCTCTGGAGCGCATGCGGGCCGGGTCAGCGCAGGCCTTGCCCGGCGAAGTGCTGAGCCGGAATACGCCGCTGCCACACGATAAGGAAACCGGGACACCGTTGGCGCGCGTCGTGCAGCCGGACGAGGCAGCCGATGTAGAGCCGGTGTTCAATGAGGCTCTCAAGGCCGCCGTCACCGATCTGATCGAGGAATGGTCCCGCGTGAAGGAGCTCGCAGCGCTTGGCGTGCAGCCGAATTTGCGTTGCCTGCTCTATGGCGCTCCGGGCGTCGGCAAGACCATGCTTGCCCGATATATCGGAGCGCAGCTCGGTCTTCCCCTTGTCGAAGCCCGCCTGGATGGCCTTGTCTCGTCCTTCCTCGGAACCACGGCACGCAATATCGGCGCCCTGTTCGATTTCGCAAATCGCTATCGCTGCATCCTGTTCCTCGATGAATTCGATGCCGTCGCCAAGGCTCGCGATGACGCCCAGGAAGTGGGCGAGATCAAGCGGGTGGTGAATACGCTTCTGCAAAGCCTCGATGCACGGGGGGACCGGGGCTTCACCTTGGCAGCCACCAATCATGAGCATCTTCTGGACCCCGCTGTCTGGCGCCGGTTCGACGGGCGCATCGAGATCGCGCTGCCGGATGAAACCGCGCGCCGGGTTCTGCTCGAGCGGTTTGTGCGTCCGATCGAGCTGACCCGCGAAGAAATCGACATGCTGGTTTGGCTCACGGAAGGCATGAGCGGTGCCGATCTGGAAACGCTTGTCGCCGGGGGCAAACGCTTCCTGGTACTGCATCAGCCGAAGGCCAGCAGCAGCTGCGCTAGTCGCGGCCAATCCATGCTGGCGGGGCTTCGACGGCAAGCAACCCTCAACGGCCATCTGTTCGGTGGCATTCGTAAGGCACTCCTGCTTGGACCAGAGGAGGATCTTGCTGCTGCCTTCGTTGAGCAGGCCGGGCTGACCCAGAATGCAGCGGGCGCCATCGTCGGTTTATCCCAGTCGACGGTGTCGCGCCGCCTGCGGGAGCGCAGCCAGGCAGCGCGAGAGACATCATCGGGGAGAGAGGCGGTGAGCGATGGCTGAACGGGACAGTATCCAGCGCCCGGTTCAGGTCTTCCTCGACACCCGGCGCTTCATTCACCCGCCGGCGCCCGGCAAGCGCGGCCCCAGCAGGGATTTCTTTCAGGGCGATAATGAGGGTTTCCGCCGTCATAAGCAAAAGATGCGAGAGCAGCTCCGCGACAGCAGCCTGCGGCTGCGGGAACAGCACTCAGCCCTGGGCTTCGTTTTAGTGCAGATGCGAGAGGAGGCCCTGGCGAAGAGCTATCGTCCGATCGAGAGGCTGTTCTGCGAGCGGAACCGGTTCGCACTCGTTGGCGGCCGCGGTGTCGGGGAGATGTTCTTCCAGGCCACGCCGGACGCGCTGGACGCGCTCGACACGCTGATCGCCGAGCGGGCAGAGGACGTGCCGCAGGAGCGGGAAAACCCGCGCACCGGAGAGTTCGAAGAACGTGTTTCCGGATATCGCAGCGAGCTTAGTGGCATCGCCGGCATTGGCTTGCTCGAAGCATCGGACCGGCTGGACTTTTCAGCGTCCGAGGCCGTCGCAGCCCTTGAAAAGGAAGGGGCTATCGGCGGCTATCTGGTTGAGCTGTTCCGGCCCGATCCCACGGTCACCGGTGATGCCGTTCGCGCGCAGCTGGACGCCCTGCAACAGCGGCTGGCAAGCGTCGGCAGCCTGTTGGTGCGGCCTGTGGCCGGCCTGCGGGAGCGCCGGCCGACCGGGCTTGCGCTCAGTATTGACCTGCTGCCGGCCGGCACCCCGAACGATATCGTACTGTTGGCGCCAGAGGGCCCGACAGCCGCGCCGGATCGTTCAGCCCGACGGGCCGTCGCCCCTGTCCCCCGCGACAGGTCTGTAAGGCGCCATCAGCTCTTGCTCGAGCAATTAGCCGAAGAACCGCTGGTTCGGCGGATCGCCTTGCCGATGGAAATCGAGCCAGCCCCCACGGGCGCTTCCGAACCGGGCATAGCCATCGACCTGCCGGCTCCGCTCGCTGACCGGGATTATCCTGTGGTGGGCGTGATTGATGGCGGTATCTCCGCTTTGGATGCGCTCGACCCCTGGTGCGCCGGGGTCGCCGGCCCGCTGCTGCCCGGGGACAGCGATCACGAGCATGGCACGTTTATCGCGGGGCTTGTGGCGGCAGGTTCTGCGCTCAACCCGGGTTTCGCCGATCGCCTGGAACGCGAGCCGTGCCGATACTTCGATCTGGCAATCATGCCGCGCAAGCCCTTGCTGGGGCAATACTACAGCACGCCGGATGAGTTCTTCGACCAGCTGGAGGAGCTCGTGGTGCACGCCAAGACGGAGGCGGGAACGCGGATATTCAATTTCAGCCTTGGATCCCCGAACGCACGCACCCGCCACAGCTATTCAACTTTTGCCTCCCGGCTGGATGAGATCGCGCGGCTTCACGACGTCATCTTCGTTATCTCTGCCGGCAATCTTGATGGGGTTGAGCGACGGCCGGAATGGCCGGCAGAGACCGACAAGGCGCTGGAAATGCTGGCGCAGCGGGGTGCGCGCGATGATGGCATCACGGCACCGGCCGAACACATGTTCGGGCTATCGGTGGGTGCCGTGAACCCACCGGGGCTGACGGCGGCGGTGGATGGATTGCCCACGGCCTACACAAGACGGGGTCCTGGCGCGGGCGGGGCCCGCAAACCGGAACTGGTTCACTACGGCGGTGCTGCGCAGCGAACAGGAAACGACACGGGTCTTGCTTCGCTCGATGCCGACGGATCGGTGGTCAAAAAATCCGGGACCAGTTTTGCGGCCCCCTTGGTGGCGGCAACGGTGGCGGCCCTGGATCATCGGCTCGGGGGGCAGGTGTCACGGGAGCTGCTGATGGCGCTTCCGGTGCATCGCTCGACACGCCATCCGGCGATGATGGAGAAGCCGCTGCGCTCGATTGCCCGGGAGTTCGTCGGCTTTGGCGTACCCGGCGACTCCGAAGCCTGCCTTGCCGACGATCTCCACAGCATCACCCTGGTCTTTGCCGATGTCCTGCCGGCGAGACGCGAGCTGTCATTTGTCTTCACCTGGCCGCCCTCCCTGACCGCACCGGATGGCAAATGCCGCGGGGCCGTAGACATCACGCTGGCCTATTCGCCGGTGGTCGATGCGGCATTCGACGCCGAATGTCAGCGTGTACAGCTGGCCGCGACGCTGCATCAGCTCAACGAGACAATGACCGATGATGGTGAGCTCACCCCCAACTACGTGTCGCAGCTGAAGCACTATGACAATGAGCTGCCGCAGAATCTGGACTACACGGAGAAATACCTGCTGGAGAGCGGCCTGAAATGGACGCCGATCAAGCAATATTTCAGGCAGATGCGGGGTGTCGGCAATAGAAGCGACTGGCGTTTGTCACTCACCGCCCTGACGCGGGCCGGGGCCGTAATCCCAGATGAGGGCATCGGCTTCGCCCTGCTGATGACCATCACCGATCCGAAAGGCGCTGCGCCGGTATATGACGAAGTTCGCGCCGAGGTGCTGAGGCGCGGTCTTCGGCTGGCCGATATCACGGCCCGCCAGCAGGTCCGTGTCTGAGCGCACGACTGTGCGGGGAGTTGAGTTGGAGTTCCCCCGGTTTCTTGGACACACTCGCCCTGACTGGAGAGTGCCGCGATGCCGAGAACGAGAAGTCCCTATCCAATGGAGTTCCGCGAATAGATCGTCGCCTTGGCGCGCGCGGGTCGCAGCGTGGAGGTTCTGGGGCGCGAGTTCGAGCCGTGTGCCCATACGATTGTCAATCGGCGCGGAAGTTTGACCCCTTATCGGCGTCCAATTTTGACCCCCTGAAGCTGGGTGATCCCGTCGGCGA